>CBFGMW010000670.1:0-1514 GCA_965649925.1 uncultured Fluviicola sp. | reverse complement strand
TAAGTAATGTTTCATAATCTTTCAATGTTCTTGAAACCAGGATCTTTTTTCCTTCTTTCAAAAAGAAGCTCGTATAGTTTCGGTCGGCCTCACATCGAATAATTTGGTCCAGATCAACAACATGCACGCTTTCCTGTGTTTTTAACACAAATCTGCGTTTCTGATTTGGCTGAATATTGTTTTGAAGAGCTTCAAATTGCGGCTCACTTACCTGTTCATTCATTGATGCTAATGCACGTTCTACCGCTGCACGAAGTTCTTCCGGATCTACCGGTTTTAAGATGTAATCCAAAGCCGAGAACTTAATGGCTTTAATAGCAAATTCTTCGTGTGCGGTAATGAAGATTACCTCGAAATTTTTCTCCGGAACAGCTTTCAATAAGTCGAAACCCGTGCCATCCGGCATCTGAATGTCTAAAAACACTAGATCGGGCTGAATCTCTGCAATGGCTTCCAATCCTGATTTGACGTTTTCCCCGCGCGCAATGGCTTCTATTCCCAAATCAAATGATTCGATCATTTTAGCAATGAGCTCTCTTGTGCGTTGTTCATCGTCTATTATAAGTGCTTTTTTCATATCTGTTTGAATTATGAGTTATGAGTTACGAGTGAAAACAACTCGTAACTCATAATTGGTTTAATTGATTTCTGTTCTGAAAGGTAAATATATATTAACCAGTGTTCCGGTTTGCTGTTCTTTGTTATAATCGTCAATTTCCATACGACCCTGAATACGGTATTTATAACTCAGATTATCAATTCTGTCCTGTGTTATTTTCATTGCCATACTCTTATGGGCTTTACTCTTTTTATTGTTTTCTGATCCTTTTCTTCCAACTCCATTGTCTTCAATTGTCAGGTGGAGCAAATCTTCGTCTTTCGAAATCCGGATCCGGATGAATCCTCCTTCAATTGTGTGAAGCTGTCCATGTTCTAACGCATTTTCAATGAAAGGTTGCGCAATCATCGGCGGAATTACTACACCTTGCTCAATAAAATCATCATTTACTTCAACACTGTACTCAAAACGCTCACCAAACCGGAGCTTTTGGGTGTCGAGATATTTGGTCAGAATGTCTATTTCTGTTGAAAGCGGAATGAATTCCTTGGATGAATTTTCCAGGATCAGCCGCATGAGTTTGGAAAAGTTCACCAGGAACTTCGTTGAGTTCTTAATGTCGTTTTCATAAATATAACTCTGAATAACCGACATGGCATTGAATACAAAGTGCGGGTTCATTTGTGAACGAAGCAGAACCTGGTTCATTTCAGCTTCCTTCTGCTGCTGCTTAATATCGCGCTGTTTCCAGCGGGAATATAAAATGACAGCTCCAAAGATCAGAACGAGTAAAAACCCGATGATGATGTACGTTTGAGAAGTGTTCCGCAGTTCTGTATTTTCTAATTGAACTTGTGTTAGATCACGTTCCTTTCTATTGAGTTCAATTGAATCTGCCTGTATGGCAATCAGGCGTTCCCGTTGTTCGGCACGATATAACTCGGAGATTTCGGCA
>CBFGMW010000669.1:0-1516 GCA_965649925.1 uncultured Fluviicola sp. | reverse complement strand
CGGATAATGGCAAAAACTCTGTAAATCTTAGCTTCACCAAACGTTTGGATACCATTGGAAGAAAACTCGATTTCAATGTAGATTATACGCATTTCGATAAAAGAGACCGGATCAATTACGAAACAGCATATCGCAGTAATCAAATCGATTCGGTGAGTGCAGAAGAGAATCGCTTATTGACAACTGCCAATTTCCTGTCGGGCGGAGTTGATTATGTGCATCCGATCAACAAAATTACATTCAGCCTGGGAGCGCGTTATTCTTATACGGATAACCGGAGTGATTTGTCTGTCTACAACAATCCTTTAAACCCGGATTACGCTGATACACTGAAAAGCAATGCGTTCAACTATTTTGAACACATCCAGGCCGGGTATGCCAGTGTAGATTGGAGCGTGAAAAAATGGTCGTTTCAGCTGGGTGTAAGAGGGGAGAACACTGTGTATTCGGGTGAATCGCCAACAACAGGATTTCAAACCACGAATAGTTATTTTCAAATTGTACCGAAGGTTTTTGCGATGTACGTAACGGAATCAGGGAATTCCTGGAATTTTTCTTACTCCCGGGATTTTAATCGTCCCGGGTATGACGACTTGAACCCTTTTCGCTATTACACATCGAATTACAGTTACCGGGTAGGCAATCCGTACCTGAAGCCTTCAGTTAATCATTCGCTGTCCGTTTCAACTGGCGTTCACGATTTTAATTTCACATTATACATGGATTACGGGATCAAAGGAGCAAGTTCAGTAACCGTTTTCGATGATGCAACGCAAATGCAGCAAACAAGTGTTGCCAATTTATATTCCAGCCGCTCAGCCTCACTCTTCACCAGTTATTACAAAACAATCCGGAAACGCACTTCCATTGATGCAACACTGATTACCAGCTTCACAAATACCACGGTTACTGAAGCCATTTCCGCTCAAAATCTCAACAATTTTATGGCACTGCTGAGTGTTGAGCTTAGTTTCGTGCTCGATAAGCGTGAAAGCCTGATTTTTCGACCATCCTGCTGGTATATGTCGCCTTTTTACCAGCAGATCACACGTAAAACAGAATTCCCGTATCTGTCCCTTTCACTGACGAAAAACATGTTGCAGAACCGCATTGCGTTGAGACTTTCCGTAAGTGATCCGTTTCGACTGGCGAAATCGAAAACCACTACAAGAAGCAATGAAACCATCGTTAAGGACAATTTTTACTACGATTCTCAATCGGTTTATTTTTCCTTCACTTACAAATTCGGCAATAACAAGTTAAATGTGAACCAACACAGCACGAACTCTACTGGTGAAGCAGATAGGATAGGGAAATAGATGTTTCTCGGTAAGGATTACCCCCGAACGTTCTTTTAACGTTTATTTAAATAACGAAGGTTGTTTTTTCGTAACTTGATTATTCTAAATATCAGGAATATGGCGGCGAAAAATATGCAGACTGTTCGATTCGCAACCGGTGAAAAGAACAGCTTTCAGTCTACGCTTATTATGCGTACAAATGCTTACTTTAAAGA
>CBFGMW010000668.1:0-1517 GCA_965649925.1 uncultured Fluviicola sp. | reverse complement strand
AAGCGAGTTTTAAAGTGGAAAATACAGGCGATAGTCCGCTGGTTATTTCTGATGTGAAACCAACATGTTCTTGTACGGTTTCTGATTTTCCGAAAGATCCGATTGCACCGGGAGAAACCGGAGTTATTAAAGCTACTGTAGACACAAAAAATGCTCCTGTCGGTCGATTGCAAAAGTCTATTCGCATTTTGGCTAACACAACACCTGATGTTACTATTGTAACTATCCAGGCCAAAATTATCAATTAAGTATAATCAGAACAAAGCAGGCGTTTAAGCACTTTGTCAAACAAATAAAAACAAAACAGTATGAATCCACAGTTGTTAATGATCGGAATGATGGTAATCATCTTCTTCTTTTTCTTTATTCGTCCACAAAACAAGAAGAAAAAGGAGTTGGCAGAATTCCGTAAGAATTTAAAGCAGGGTGATAAAGTGGTAACCATTGGTGGTGTTCACGGTAAAATTTTGGAAGTAACAGATACAACAGTTTTGATCAATTCGGAAGGTTCGAAAATTCGCTTTGAGAAAAGTGCAATTTCAACGGCTGTTGCTGAAGATGCAGGTCAGTTGTCATAATCTGGTTTAAGATTTTGTAATAGGAGAGAGGATTCGGAAGAGTCCTCTTTTTTGTTTATTCTAAAAATTCAAGTTCTTAATCTGTTTTCCCGCAGAGTGAGCAAAGTACGGGGAGGCTCTGATCTTAGTTTCCTGAATTCTTGATGGCTATGAGGGTTGTCGACCACCCTCCTCGGTCCCTCCCTCAAGGGAGGAAGTGTTGATGACTTCTTTGTTTTTAGTACGAGTTTCTGTCTCCTCCCTTGAGGGAGGATTAAGGTGGGTGGCAGAGAAAGTGTAATATGCAGAATTACGCCTTCACAAAGCGTTTGCGGTAAACTGCATTTTCCTCTGTTCTTACTTCAAGGAAATAGGTTCCTGGTTGTAAATCGGAAACGGAAATAGATTTGTCTTCCAAAATACCTGAACCAACAATTTGACCGTTCATTGTCAAAATACGGTAATCTTTCAAATTTGATTCAGACTGAATATTCAATATGTCTTCTGTTGGATTCGGGTATAGCGCCCATTCCAAAGCAAGTTCCTCATTTAATCCAACCGGATCTTCAATGACCATAGAAATATCATCCAGATACAATTTGTACATGTCGTATGAATCCAGGATGAAGGCCACATATATTGTTTGATCAACATATCCGCTGTCACTCAGGTTGACACTTCTGGTTGTCCATTCTTCGTATTCCTGTTGGATCAGGGTAATAGTATCAGTAAAAGCCGAAATATCATTGGTTGTATTTGAAACCAATACGCGGTAACCATCCGGATAACTCGGGTCGAATGAGCGCGCGTTCCAGCTAATAATATTTCCGAATGAACCAATTGTAATTGGAGGAGAAATCAACCAGCGATTGGCTTTTCCCGGTGTAGTGAAAAAAGAAGTTGCTGCGGCTACAGAATCTGTTGAGCCAATTGGGTCGGCTACAATGATCCATCCCGGAG
>CBFGMW010000667.1:0-1524 GCA_965649925.1 uncultured Fluviicola sp. | reverse complement strand
TCCTCTTGAAAGGCATTGGCGATTACTCGGTTTATTTTGTTTCTACTCCTTTAAAAGAAGAGTACAGCAGTTTTACTTCAAACCAGTTATTCTCAACAATTCTTTTAAGAACCGGAGAATTGAGTCAGCGACAAGCACCTTATTTCCTGTTAATCGGTGAATCGGCAAAATTCCCGGTTACTCTTCAGGACTCAGAGATTCCGATGAAAATGGAGTCCAAACAAATTTCGTTTATTCCGCAAATCTATAATTTGAACAACGAATCGTTCCTTCAAATCCAGGGAATTGAGGCAGTTCGCCAATTAGAAGCAGGGAATTACAAATTAGTTCAGGGGAAATCGAACCTGGGAATCTGCTCTGTAAATTATAACCGTTTGGAATCTAAAACGAACGCTTATAACGAAACAGAGGTTCGGGAACAATTTGAGAAAGCCGGAATTCCGGTAGAAAAAATGTTCGAAGCCAAAGATTGGTCGGGCGCGTCGTTTTTGAATCTCGACCAACCTGTGAACTATTGGAAATGGTGTCTAATTATAGCATTGCTGTTTCTGCTTGCAGAAATGGTTATTGTAATTTTTGTAAAGAAATAATCCACGATGGAAATATTAATTAAACAAGCAACAATTCTCGACCCAAGTTCGCCGTGGCACAAACAAAAAGGCGACTTGTATATCGTTGACGGAAAACTTCGTTCGTTTAATGAACCGGTGAATGCAGAAAATGCAGTTGTAGTTGAAGAATCTGATTTGTACGTTTCACTTGGCTGGTGCGATATGAAAGCACATTTTTCAGATCCGGGTGAAGAACACAAATCTACCATTGCACAAGGATTAGATACTGCGGCAGCCGGCGGATTTAGCCATGTTGGAATTCTTCCTTCAACACTTCCGGTAATTGACAGAAAGACCACGGTTGAATATGTAGAGCGTCAGGCCGAAAACAATGTAACTTCTGCACACGTAATCGGAAGTATCACACATGAAATGAAAGGCGATCATCTTGCAGAAATGTATGATATGTTCAAAAGCGGGGTTCGTATTTTCTCCGATGATATGGTTCCGTTAAGCTCGGGGATTTTGTACCGCGCCTTACTCTACACGAAGAACTTTGGTGGTTTAACCGTAACATTTCCAAGAGATTATTCACTTGCAGGAAAAGGAATGGTGAACGAAGGAGCCGCTTCTACCTTAACCGGGTTAAAAGCTGATGCTACCATTGCAGAAATCATTCAAATAGAACGAAATCTGCGCTTAGCCGAATACACGGGAGCCCCAATTCATTTCACGGGAATTTCATGTGCCGAAAGCGTTGATTTAATCCGCGCAGCAAAGAGAAAAGGAACAATGGTTTCTGCAGATGTTCACGCGCAGCACTTGATTTATACTGAGAAAGATGTTATCGACTTCGATGTCAATTTCAAATTGATGCCGCCACTCAGAACGAATGAAGACCGATTGGCTTTGTGGAACGGATTAAAAGACGGAACCATTGATGCTATTGTGAGTGATCACCGGCCAAATGACA
>CBFGMW010000666.1:0-1529 GCA_965649925.1 uncultured Fluviicola sp. | reverse complement strand
GCGCGTCGACGCACAGGCCGGAATCGTCCGACAGCGCCGGCAGGCCGGTCGCCTGGGCGGCGGCGAGCGCCTTGATGTAGGCGTTCTCCTCGAAGGTGGTGCCGGTCTCATCCGGCTCCGGCAGGCCATACTCCTTGGCCGACTTCGCTTCGAAGCCGAACGGCCCCATCAGATCGGCGAATTCGCGCAGCTTACCTTCATTGTGGCTGGCGACAACGATCTTCTTTCCATCGAGTTCACTAACTAGTTTCATAAAGGAAACCAGTTTCCAAAAGGTAATTCATTACAAATGTAAACTTCCCGGGTAATAAATTTGTCATCAGTTATTTATTTAAACCAAAAGATATGATTTTAATTACAGGAGCAACCGGGAATTTAGGCGGACACGTACTCAACAACTTATTAAAAACAACAGACCCTGCAAATATTGTAGTTTTAGTTCGGGATGAAAACAAAGCCGCGAATCTGAAAAGTAAAGGTGTCAACGTCCGAATAGCAAATTTTCAAGATTCAGCAGCTCTTACAGAAGCGTTCAAAGGAATCAAAAAAGCACTACTCATTTCTTCAAGTGATTTGGAAGATCGTTTAGGCCAGCACAAAAATGTGGTTGACGCAGCAAAAAAAGCAGGAGTTGAACACATTGTTTATACAGGCGTAAGTATGAACGACATAAATAATTCAGCATTGAAAGATTTTATGATCGACCATTACCAAACGGAAGATTACATCAAAGATTCAGGTTTAACTTATACTTTCCTGCAGCATAATTTATACGCTGATGTTATCCCTATGTTTATTGGTGAAAAAGTATTGGAAACAGGTGTTTTCTTTCCAGCCGGATCAGGAAGAATTCCATTTGCATTGAGAAGCGAAATGGGCGAAGCAGCAGCAAACATTCTACTCAGCGACGGGCACGAAAACAAAACATACAGAATTAATGGAAGTGAAAACTATTCATTCAATGATGTTGCCAGTGAATTAAGCAAAATTGCAGGTAAAGAAATTCCTTATATAGATGCGGATCCTGCACAATTTACGGAAGTATTGAAAGGAGCCGGAGTTCCTGAAGGAATTATTCATTTCTCCCTCGGATTCGCTGCTGCAATGAAAAATGACGACTTCAATGTACAAACAAACGATTTAGAAAACATTCTCGGAAGAAAACCCGCAACGCTGGATAAATTTTTAGCTGAGGCTTACAGCACACAGAATGCGTAACTTTGCAAAATAAGATTCAAACGTATGTCAACAGCAAAAATGAAAGTAGAGATCTGGAGCGATATCATGTGTCCGTTCTGTTACATTGGAAAACGGCACTTCGAATCTGCTTTGCAGCAATTCCCTGATTCTGACAAAATAGAGATTGAATGGAAAAGCTTTCAGCTGGATCCGACTATTCCTGAGAATTTACCGGAAAGCACAACAGCGTACAGTTATTTGGCAGAACGTAAAGGAATGTCGGTTGAGCAGTCGAAACAAATGCACCAAAATGTCATTCAGATGGCAAAAAATGCCGGATTGAATTACAA
>CBFGMW010000665.1:0-1534 GCA_965649925.1 uncultured Fluviicola sp. | reverse complement strand
ACTGTGTCCTGCGCTTTGGCTGGAGAGATTGCAATGAGCGAATAAATATTGTTGAGTGAATTATAAAAGAAATGCGGCTGCAGCTGATAGCGCAGCAGTTCCAGTTCCGATTCGAGGCTTTTGTTTACAATTTCCTTTTTCTCGCCTTCTGTTTTTACCCAGCGCTCCATAGACCGGAGTGCAATGGCGAAGATTACGGGAACAAAGAGTGAAAACAGGTCCTTGAGAACAAAGAATTTAGTTATGTCGAGTGGTTTTCCCGGAAACATACGCCCTGCGGTTTCAAATTCCGGCATTTTTGGCCTGATAAACACATGTAATATCCAATTTACCCAAAGAAAAAACAGGAGAAGCAGCCCATTGATGAGACAATACCAGACAAACCGGCGTTCGAACAATAATTTATCCGTTAAGATCAGATAGTTAATATAGAAAATAACTGCACTGAACACAAGTGGAAGCAGATGTGCCAGACCGGGGCGGAATTCATTTCCTATTCGCGGAAAAATCATGTACGGAAGGAAGAACAACAGCGACCATATAAGGACATGAATTCCTGTTTTGATCAATTTGCTCCCTGGTTCTAAACTCATTTCACAAATATTGTGTTTAAAGATTGTAAACACCGGGAGAAATAGAAGTTTGAGCCGTTTTTACCGATGAACTAATCGATTTTATAGATTTCAGTATTCATTATCAGGGGGAAAAATCAACTTTCTGACTGTTATTTTGCTGAGATATGTGAAGAATGTAAGAAAAACCACAAAGAGTATAAAATAGTAACACACTGGTTTCCATACTTTAGTCGGAATGTATAAATTATCGGATATGAAATGCTTTCTTACTTTATTTTTACTATTAGTTCTAAACACTTCTTACTGCCAGGACACGGTTTATAACCGTTTTTCTGTGGATGCTCAATTCGGGCTGAACAATCCGCTTGAACCCATGTCGAACGACTATGATGCTGCAACTGTGAATCTCTTCCACGTTGGATTAGGATTCAGATATGCAGTTAACACCAAGTTCGGGATACGCATCGGCGGCGGATATGACAATTTCAGAGAACTTTCAGGAACACCGGATTTTTCTTCGGAATATTACCGCGTTTCCTTAGAGGGTGTTGCCAACCTTGGGAATATCATGGATTTTCAGACCCGGACACGCCGTATCGGATTACTCTTTCACATGGGGCCTGGTTATTCCGTGCTGGATGGATCACTGATTTCCCCCAATCACATGATGCATGGAATTGTCGGGTTAACACCGCAGGTAAGGCTGTCTGAACGATTCAGCATGAGCGTGGATGCATCGGTTATTGCGAATATTTATCAGAATTACACGTATGATCTTCGCTCTGTGAACAGTTCATACAATAACCGGGGCGTAGACGGTTACCTGGTGAATTTGTCTTTGGGGCTGCAATACAACTTCGGACGTCATGCGCGACATGCAGACTGGGCGGTATTGCCAAATCAAAATGATCAGATCGAATCACTTGAGCAACGGGTAAAAAGACTGGAAGAACAACAAC
>CBFGMW010000664.1:0-1539 GCA_965649925.1 uncultured Fluviicola sp. | reverse complement strand
CTTACGAGCGTATCAATGAGAGTTTGAAAGGAATGATGATGGATTATTTAATCCCGGCCATTTCTATTTCTCCTATTATGGATATTTTCCCTTTTACAGACGGAGGTGAAGACGAAGCAGGAAAAACGCTTGAAAAACAATTGAAGAAAGATATTGCAGCTGCCGCTAAAGCAGAACCTGAACATTCTTTGGGAAGAAAAACGGTTTTCTCGGCTTCAGGATCTGATGAAGATGAAGATTTGGGTGATGATGAAGACAGTATCATCGACGACCAATTCGGTGAAGAAGAATAATGGACAGTTTTCTGGATCAGGTGAGAAACGACCATCGCGAGTTTGATCAGGGTAAACTAGAAGATTATTTCGGAAAAGAACCGTTTCATTTAATGGCTCAATGGCTGCGTGATGCGGTTGAAAAACCCACAACGGAACCAAACGCAATGATTGTTTCTACCGTTGATCTTTCCGGATTTCCAAGATCCAGAGTTGTTTACTGGAAAGAACTGCTTGCTGAAGGAATTGTCTTTTATACAAACTATAACAGCGACAAAGGCAAAGCAATTGCAGTAAATCCGCATGTGCACGCGTTGATTTACTGGCCGGAAATGGAACGACAGATTAGTATTACCGGGATTGCTGAAAAAATCCCGTATGAAATGTCGGATGCCTATTTTCAATCGCGACCGCTTGGTAGTAAACTTGGGGCTTGGGCATCCAGGCAAAGTGACCGCCTTGAATCACGCGACGAATTAGAGCGCAGAGTGATGGAATTCTCAGAAAAATTCCAGGAAAACGTACCAACTCCCGATTTTTGGGGAGGTTATCTGATTCGTCCGGTGAATGTGGAATTTTGGCAAGGTCGTCCATCTCGTTTGCACGACAGAATTGTATTTGAATTACTCGAAAATAATACGTGGGATATCTACCGTAAGAACCCTTAAATGATAGAAATTAAACCCGAAATAGTTCGTCTTCGGAACGGAATACGCTTAGTGTATCTTCATGCACCCTCACCTGTAGCTCATTTGGGAGTTACATTTTTGGCAGGTTCTCGATACGAACAATCCGACGAAATCGGACTTGCCCATTTTCTTGAACATTGTATATTCAAGGGGACCGAAAAGCGCAAAACACTACAGATCCTTTCTCGCCTTGATTCGGTTGGCGGTGAGATCAATGCCTATACAACGAAAGAAGAAATTTGTGTGTATGCATCGTTTGTGAAAAATCATCTTGCCCGTGCTTCCGAGTTATTGGCTGACATCGCTATAAACAGCATTTTTCCAAATAAAGAAATTGAAAAGGAAAAAGAAATTGTACTGGATGAATTGAACTCGTATCTCGATAATCCGAGTGAGAAGATCTTCGACGATTTTGAAGCCATGCTCTTCCCGGAACATCCTTTGGGAAACAATATTTTAGGCTCTCCGGAAACCGTTCAGTTGTTCGACCGGAAATCTTTGAAGAATTATGTCGATCGTTTTTTCTTTGCTGAAAATTCAGTGCTTTCTTTTGTGGGTGACATTCCCCTGAAAGACCT
>CBFGMW010000663.1:0-1542 GCA_965649925.1 uncultured Fluviicola sp. | reverse complement strand
TACCCATTTGTTTTTGAAAGGAAGGTAGTAATAATGTTTAATTTCTGTTCAATTCTTTTCCCGAAAGCTTATACCTTTACTTCATGCAAGAAATTGAATTCTCAATTGAGGGAGATTACATAGAATTACTCGGACTGTTAAAGGTAACAGGTATTGCCCAAACAGGCGGTCATGCGAAGATGATTGTGGAAGACGGGGAAGTTATTCGAAATGGAGAATTGGAAATGCGAAAGCGCGCGAAATTAATCACCGGAGACATTATTGAAGTCTCAGATGAAATTCGGATTATCTTAAAGTAAAAAATTAGAATAACTCCTGCAGCTCCTTTTTCAGATAGTCGGTAGTTATCTCTGTCGGAAGTTTTCCGATTTCTGCAACTACTTCAAAAATTTTTGCAGCAAGATCGGTACCTGTTGACGTTGCCTGCATTTGGTTTCCGGCAATGTTGATTATTTTGATAGTTTCTTCTTTCGAATTCCGAACCATTTCCCAGGCTTGAGGAGATACGAATAGCTGTTGCGAAACATTGTGGTCGTATTCCTCGCGAATAGATTTTAATAAATCCGATTGTAGCATTTTAGCGGGTAAAGCCGGGTTGTGCAAACGCATAACGATACTTCCCGGATGAATACGTTCCATTAATAAAACTGCACGTTGATAAGCTTCTACACGCATGGGTAAAAAATGCTTTTGACGATCTCTTTTTAGTTCGAACTGTAAGTGTTTGATTTCTCTTTCACCGGATTTTTTCAAAAAGAAATAGGCCATTGCTAATACTGCTGCGGCTGGAATTGCGACAAGAAAAATGGGTAAAATAGTCTTTAAAATTTCCATGATTTTTAATAGGTAATGTAAAATTGGGTAAAAGTAACGTTATACGAATTTTGGATCAACATCCATGATGTGTCCGCATGAGTTGCAGGTTCTCATTTCTTCTGAGCCATAGAACTCCTTAAATCTTGGAATGAAATCTTTCTCAATGTTTTCCAGTGCAAAGCGGTAGTGTTTTAATTCTGTATTACACTTCTCACAAAACCAGAACAAACCGTCTTGCATATCAGTTCCTTTACGGACACGTTCAATTACAAGACCTACAGTGTTTTCTCCGCGTACCGGGCTGTGTGGAATACGTGCCGGAAGTAAAAACATCTCTCCTTGTTTGATATGAATTTCTTTTGCCTTGCCTTCGTGTTGGATGCGGACCATAACATCACCTTCAAGTTGATAGAATAATTCTTCACTTTCATTGAAATGATAATCCTTACGGGCGTTTGGCCCGCCAACAACCATAACAATGAAATCTCCGGCTTCTTTGTACAAATTTTTATTGCCAACAGGGGGTTTTAGCAGATCTCTGTTTTCATCGATCCATTGCTGTAAATTGAAGGGCATTAACATATCACTGTTTTTTTATCAAATGTAACGCTTGAAGCTGGCATCTCCAACTGAATAATGGAATAAAAAAAGCCCCTGACATTTCTCGTCAGGGGCTTTCCTATTTTGTTTTGATTCTGTTACTGAACCACTACACGGAATACTTTA
>CBFGMW010000662.1:0-1552 GCA_965649925.1 uncultured Fluviicola sp. | reverse complement strand
AACGTCAGTACTTACGACAGGAATAGAGCTTGCCTGGGCCTCAATTAAGCTAACAGGAGTTCCTTCATTATCTGAAGTTAGACAAATAACGTCAATTCCTGCGTTGAATCGTGCAATATCAGTAATCCAACTGGTCATTTCAATGTTACAGCTGAAGTTTGCATTCAATTGGTTCACTTGTTGTTCAATCCGGGAACGCTCGCTTCCGTCTCCTACAATAAAGAAGCGCGGACGAATAGCTTTCTCTGCGAGTATTTTTACTACATCTAAAAATAACTGATGGTTTTTAATCGGAGCTAATCTTCCGATAATTGCAACGGCCACTTCATCCGGCTGAAGGTTTAATTCTTTTCTCACTTCATCGCGGAGTGAAATTCGTTTTTCCTGAAATTGCACTAAATCGAAACCAAGTGGAACTACCTGTATTTTTTCCTTTTTGCAGATCTTAAAATTTTCACTTAGTTCTTTTTTCTGCAGTTCGGAAATGGCAACAATTCCCGTCGAATTTTTAGCGAGCCTGCGTTCAATAATCTGAAATAGTTTCGATTTGACCGATCCGAAATAGGAATGGAAAACATGTCCGTGAAAAGTATGAACGATAACCGGTACTCCGGCAGATTTGGCAGCGCGTCTTCCAAGTGCTCCGGCTTTGGCAGCATGCGTATGAACGATATCCGGTTTAAATTCTTCTATGATTTCTTTGATCCGACGGTAGGCAGCTTTGTCCGATTTCCAATTCGGTTCTCGTTTCATTTCCGGAATCAGGATAGGTTTAACACCATATTGATCCAGAATGTGGAGCGAATCCTTTTCTTCAGGCTCCGGTAATCCGCCTATCAAAAGCGTTTCAAAATCATCACCTAAAAACCGGGTCAGGAAAGCAGCATTATACGTAGGTCCACCAATGTTGAAGCGATTAATAATTCGAAGTACCTTCGGCATAAGTTTTAGTGTTCCCTGGATTTGAATGCTAAAAGTACGAAACTCATGCCATTTAATAATTAGTTGAATGCTTCTTTTGTAACGGTTTACTGTTTAAAAGTTTTAGTTTTCAGGAGGATTCCCGTTCTATTAATTGGGAACTTTAGAACATGACTGGAATACATCGTTTTATTAGCATTTTATTACTTTTTATTTGTACCTCAGCCCATGGACAAAACGCTATCCAATCGGCTGTCGACTTGTTTTCGGTTGATCCGAATTTTGCCAATGCCTCCGTTTCATTTATGGCAATGGATTGTTCAACGGGACAGATCATAGCGTCTAAAAATCCGGATCTGAGTTTGCCCCCGGCTTCCACAACTAAATTGTGGTCTACCGCAACTGCCTATCAGCTTTTGGGAAAGGATTATGCTCCGAAAACGCGCATTTACATCGACGGAATAATAAAAGATAGTGTTCTCAACGGAAATCTCTGGATTCGGGGCGGGGGTGATATTGCACTCGGTTCAAGGTACTATAACGGTGATGGCTTAGAAGATACTTTCCTGCGGTCCTGGTCAGATTCGTTGAAACTAAAAGGAATCAAAAAAATTACCGGAGCAATTATTGC
>CBFGMW010000661.1:0-1554 GCA_965649925.1 uncultured Fluviicola sp. | reverse complement strand
CGTCCTTATCCAGTTTTGCAACGTTGAGAACGCGTTCTACCTGTTCTTCCAGGCGTTTATTTTCCTTGAAGATGATCTCTGCGTAACGTTTTAATTTTTCAGGATCATCACTGAAATCTCCGCGCAGTAATAATTCACTCGAAAGGCCAATAGTTGAAATGGGTGTTTTCAACTCGTGGGTCATGTTGTTAATGAAATCGTTTTTGATCTCAGAAAGTCGTTTTTGACGTAAAATAACTGAAATAGCAAATGCAAAAAACACCAGGATAACAACAATAACAGCGGCAAGATACCACCAGGGTGAAGCATCGAGGCTTACAGTAGAAATGGTTTTTTTCTTCACTTCGGGGAAAAGTACCGTGAAGTAATGACCGTCTTTTTTCCAATCGAGCTTTTTGGTGTTTTTCAGTACCTCTTCGCTTTCGGAAGGTTCGTAGCCTGCATGTTTGATATAATGCATGCGTTTCCCGAAGTGTATTGAATCGGTGAAGCAATCGTAAATTCCGTAGATGAAATCTTCGTTGAGACTTTGCTCATCGAATTCACGTTTTAATAAAGTTTCCAAATAAAAGGGCTGTACCTCATCGGCAATATCAACGACATAATAGTTGGTGCGAACCTGTTTAATTGCTCCGTAGAATTTGATGGAAGCATTGTCTCCGCCTTCAGCTTTCTCAAGTACATTCCGAAGTGCAATATGTGTCCGGTCAGAAAAATCGCGTAAAGCGAGAGCTTCTTCCTTTTTCTGAATTTCAATCGATTTATGCTGTGTTTCAATCGTTTTTCGAATCCAGGCAATCTGAATAAACAGGATGCTCACAAATGAAATGAGTCCTAAAATGATTACGGTATTTACCTGTTTTCTGTTCATTTCCGATTAAGCTACTCCTGTTTCAGGATCAATTTCTGTTGCCCACGCAATTATTCCGCCTTCAAGGTTGTAAAGGTTTTCAAACTGGTGATTCATTTCCAGGAACTGGATCACGTTTGCGCTTCTTTTTCCGGATCTGCATTGAACGATCACTTGCTTGTCTTTTGAAATACGATCAGCATTTGCCGGAACATCGTTCATGGGAATATGTTCGCTGCCTTCAATGCTGCCTGCTTCGTATTCGTAATCTTCACGCACATCAATCAATTGAAAATCGGCGTTTTGATCCATTAATTCTTTTAGTTCTTTAACAGTTATTGATTTCATAGTTATTAATTTAAAATTGAAAAGAAGTGATGAATCTAAACGTTTCAATTGTCAATTCTACATTTTGAATTATTAAAATCCTTGTACTCCGTTTACGGTTGTGTATTTCAATACGTTTTTCTTTTCCGGGTGAATGCGTGCAAATGCCGATTGAACCGCCAAAGTTCCTTCGTGGAATCCGCAAAGTATCAGTTTCAACTTATTCTCATAAGTATTCACATCGCCAATAGCATAAATCCCCGGAATGTTGGTAGAATAGTCCAGGGTATTCACCTTGATTGCACTTTTCTCTATTTCAAGTCCCCAGTCTGCAATTGGTCCGAGTGAAGGTTTCAACCCAAACAAAGGAATAAAAT
>CBFGMW010000660.1:0-1558 GCA_965649925.1 uncultured Fluviicola sp. | reverse complement strand
TGTCAATATTCTCCAGTGGATTTAAAAGATTTGCATCGAAAGGAGCCTTTACTTCTTCCAAAAGCATTGCCGTTTGCATCGGCGAAGGAATTGAAAATATCTTTCCGTCGAAATTGGTGTTCAACGAACTATTCGGATCGATAATGTCTTTGTCAATATCTTTCTTTGTCGAATCGTCACTGGAACCGCAGCCAACCGACAACCCTAATAATATTCCCAGAGCAAGGATAGTTTGAGTTGTTTTCATAGCGTTTAAGTAAAATGTTTATTTGTTTACGAAAATAGTTAAAATTCGATAAGTACGACTTTAACATCGGCAAATGTTGTAAACACAACTGCAAAGTTCCTGAAATGTGAATTAAGTGTGTTTTAGTTGAACGAAAAAAAGGTGTGTTTTTCAGATACTGAGAAACAGTAGAAAAAAAGCATTTTCTTCTTATTTGTATCGTGCTTTACAACTCAGCAGAGTCTTTTTTCTGCTATTTTTGCACCGAACTCAGCTTTTAAATTATCGGTATGCAAATTCGTCCCAGAAGAAACAGAAAAAGTGCAGCAATCAGAGCAATGGTAGAGGAAACTCAACTCGGACCTCAACACTTAATTTATCCTTTGTTTTTAAAGGACGGAAAAAATATTCAGGACGAAGTTTCTTCCATGCCCGGAAATTACCGCTGGAGTTTGGATAAATTACTCCCCGAATTTGAGAAATGGATGAATCTTGGTATTCATACATTTGATCTTTTCCCTGCAGTTGATGAGCATTTGAAAGATCAAATAGGAAGTTATTCGTATGCCGACGAGAATTTTTACCTGCATGTGATCAGAACGTTGAAAGAGAAATTCCCGGAAGCAGTTTTAATGTCAGATGTAGCTTTAGACCCTTATTCCTCGGATGGTCACGACGGTTTGGTAATTGACGGAAAAATTGTAAACGACCCAACGCTGGACATTTTAGGAAGAATGTCTGTTGCGCAGGCTCAGGCCGGAATTGATATTATTGGTCCGTCGGATATGATGGACGGCAGAGTAGGTTTTATTCGTGATGAATTGGATGCAGCAGGATTCCAGGATGTTTCCATTATGTCGTACACGGCAAAATACGCAAGCGCCTTTTACGGTCCGTTCCGCGATGCATTGAATTCTGCACCGAAATCGGGCGATAAGAAAACGTACCAAATGAATCCGGCGAATAAACGCGAAGCTTTGATTGAAGCGGAACTGGATGTTGCGGAAGGAGCAGATTTCATTATGGTGAAACCGGCACTTTGTTATTTAGACATCATTCATTTGTTGAAGGAAAACTTTGCGACACCAATTACGGCTTACAATGTGAGCGGTGAATGTGCTATGGTTTATGCAGCGGCAAAAAACGGCTGGCTTGATTACGACAGAGCGGTAATGGAAATGTTGTTAAGTATTCGCAGAGCCGGCGCAGATGGTATTTTGACCTATTTTGCTCCACATGCGGCGAAGTTGATGAAAGGTTAATTAATAAGTCAAAAATCGAAAACGGATTCATTTTCTCTCAGCTTGATGCGTTAGTATTAAGCCTATTCCG
>CBFGMW010000659.1:0-1560 GCA_965649925.1 uncultured Fluviicola sp. | reverse complement strand
AATTGCAGGGTGCAAAGTGTGTCGTTGATCTTAAATTCCAGTGTTCCGACACTTCTGTAATAAACAATGCGTTCCTGGCTCATCGGCATGATGAAGCGTTTTCCCTTTTTTAACGTCAGTTTTGCCTCAACTATGTATTTCTCGTCAACGGAAAAGTAGCAGATTTCGCCAAGTGTTGCACGTTCTTCCTCGTTCAGAACCTGTTCCATGAACTGTTTGTCGTGAATCTGACGTTCCAGGATCAAACTGTCTTCGTAGCCTTGCTGGCCAAGTGAAAATAGTGGAAATGCAATTCCAACAAGTAAACTTATTATTAATTTCATCATTTTGATTCTGTTTCCCACTCTGTTTTATCTTCCTCCGAATAGTTTGCTCCCAACACGGACCATGGTACTGCCTTCTTCAATTGCTAATGCGTAATCGCCGCTCATTCCCATGGAAATATGTTTGAAAGCCGGATTCAATTTAAAGAAATGACTTTTGATTAGCAAGAAATAGGAGTAAAGGCTCTGGAATTCTCTGCGAACAATTTCTTCGTCGTCTGTGAAGCTTGCCATTCCCATTATGCCAACTATCTCAACGTTATCCAGGTGAACGAAATCACGGTCTTCCAAAATTTCTTTTGCTTCTTCAAACGATAAACCGAATTTGGTTTCTTCGCTCGCGATATGAAACTGCAGGAGACAAGGAATAACGCGATTGTGTTTTTGTGCCTGTTTATTTATTTCCTGCAGCAATTTGTAACTGTCAACTGAATGGATCAAATCTACAAACGGCGCAATGTATTTTACTTTGTTGGTTTGCAGGTGGCCAATCAAATGCCATGAAATATCCTGCGGAAGCTGATCGTGTTTGTCGACCATTTCCTGAACTTTGTTTTCTCCGAACACACGCTGACCGGCATCATAGGCTTCCTTGATAACTTCAACAGGTTTTGTTTTGCTCACAGCAACGAGTGTTACCGAAGCTGGAATTTCCTTTTTCAGTTCCTGAAGTTGTTCTGCAATTGTCATGTTTATTCGTTGATGTTGTAAATGGTTAATCCGCTTCTCATTTTTGGCTCCACCCAGGTCGATTTCGGAGGCATGATCTTTCCTTCGTCAGCAACGGCTTTTACAGCGCTCATTGGAACGGGGTAGAGGAGAAATGCTACTGCTGCATCGTCTTTGTGCAGTTTATCTTTCAATTGTTTGAGATCAATTGTTCCGGGAACAAACTCAATGTCTTTGGATGTTTTCAGATCTTCAATTCCTAAAATAGGTTCTAAAATGAAATCTGTAAGGATTTGTGCGTCCAATTGTTTTACCACATCTTTTGAAGCAAGCACTTCTTCTTTCGGAGTTAACAACAACGCCCGGTAGTTCAGTAAAACAACAATTTCGTGTTCTTTCTTCGGTTTTCGTGCCTTCGGGAGCTCAGTAACGATAAAATGTTCCTTTAATTTGTCAACGAAATTTTCTTCGCTTAAACCATTCAGGTGTTTTACAACTCTGTTGAATTCAATGATCTCCAATCTTTTTTCATCGATCAGATAAGCAAGGAAATAATTGCAGTTATCGC
>CBFGMW010000658.1:0-1561 GCA_965649925.1 uncultured Fluviicola sp. | reverse complement strand
GACGGTGATAATATTCCTGACGATGCAGATGACTGTCCGTTTGAAAAAGGTACTCCTGCAATGAAGGGATGTCCGGAACGCACTGCAGGAACAGCAGGAGCTGTTTCACCGAACAGCAGCCAGGCAACTATTACGTTGATTGAGCAGAGTGAGGTGAAATTTGAGACAGACAAAGCAGATCTCAGTCCATCCTTTAAACAAATGATCAAAGGAGTAGCAACTGTGATGAAGGATAATCCTTCTTACAAGCTGCATGTTACCGGACACGCCGATGATCGCGCTTCAGCGGAATACAACATGGAACTTTCTCAACGCCGGGCAGATGCGGTAAAAGCTTACCTGGTTGAGCAAGGCATAGCCGGAGACAGAATTACAACTGCCGCTGTGGGAGAAACACAGCCGAAAAATCCGTCTACAACTGTAGAAGCACGGGCAGAAAACCGCAGAGTTCAGTTCGATATAAGATAATGTGGTTACCTGGTTAAACACCACTCTTCATATAAACAAAGAATCCCCCGGAAATTTATTCTCCGGGGGATTCTTTATTCATTGCGTCATGTGCCGGGATTAGATGATCTTAGGTCATAAACCATAAAAAACCAATGTTCTCTCCGTCAATTGCTATGATACAAGGATATTTGTAACGATCTTCTTCAAAAGCTGTTTCGGAAGAATTGGTGTAGTACTGAACTTTCGAATTGTCAAAAGCCTTCTGAAAGAACAGGTCTTTCAGCTTATTGTAATCTACCCATTCATTATCCGCTTTCCATTCAATGGGATCGTTGTTTATTTTTTTGTGCTCTTCAATATAATCGCTATGGGTTTTTTCCGATTCTGAAATAAGCAATTCCGTAAACGATTCCGCTTCAAGTTTATCCATGTGCCTCCATTCCAGATCAAGCAATTTCTGGTATGCAAAGTCTTCCGGTGTGTGGACTGTTCCCAGCGATTGTTCTATATAAATGTCGATTACCCGCATAACCAGTTCATCATCAGCCGGATCTTCCCGAAAGGACTCAATCAATTCGTTGTTGCGTTCATCTATAGGCGTGATGGTTGCATAGTCGCTTTCAACCGGTCGTATTTCAAATACTTTACACCAGATTACATCGTAATTGAAATAGATCAGGGAATTTAACTCTTCGTTCATTTTATCAGGTAAATAGTAATTCCTGAATATAAAAAACTTTCTGCTGGTTAACAGCTAAAACAGTGTTTTCTTTCTCGTAATATGCTCAAATCAACAGATCAGAATTCCAAACACGATAATATCATCGGTTTACCTGAAAACGGTATGAACAGTTCCGCCAGCAAATTGTGTCAAGCGTTGGTTGTTTTTTCGGTTTTTCTGAAAAGCAGTTGTTCAACCTGATTTTGGCAATAGAGTCCTTATGATTCGATTTTAAAGAGTTTATCCATTTTTATTTCCTCTTTAGGCACAATTTCATATTTTTCATTGTCGTTAATCAACACCATTTTATCCGTTTGATTTACCATTCCGTTTAAATCAATATTCAGCACTTTGATTCCGGAAATCTGAGAGTTGGCGCAAATTGCAAAT
>CBFGMW010000657.1:0-1573 GCA_965649925.1 uncultured Fluviicola sp. | reverse complement strand
TATCCGTAATACATATGTAATCATCTCCATTGATGGACGTTATTGAATCTGTAATATTCTCAACTGAAATTATTTTACTCTTTCCCATTCGAATCAAGCGTTTGTCTCAGATTGTGATTTTTGGATCTGTCGAATTCTGAGTTGATATCCAAGTTAGTAAAATGTTTTATTACACTTGATTTTTATTTTACTTTCTCGATTTCTGATTGAATGATCCAATTAGGAATAAAACCTTTCCGTTACTATTTTTGCAGCATGCAGAATACATACTCGAAATGGTTCATTCGCTTGAACTGGATTGCACTCGTACTCATCTTCGCGGTGATTATTGCGGGAAGCGTAGTTCGTACCTCCGGAAGCGGAATGGGATGTCCGGATTGGCCGAAGTGTTTCGGTTCATGGATTCCGCCAACTTCCGCGAAACAATTACCTGCCGATTACAAGGAAGTATACGGTGCTCAGCGTATAAAGAAGGTAGAGAAATTTGCCAAATTCCTGAGCTCTTTGGGAATGAAAGAAACAGCTGAACGAATAAGAAAAGACCCAAGTGTTTACGAAGAATTGCCATTCAATGCCGGGAAAACCTGGACAGAATATTTCAATCGTTTAGCCGGGTTCTTAGCCGGGAATGTTGTCCTGATTGTTTTCATCTGGACATTGATCAAATACCGCAGAAGACGAAGAATGGTTTTGCTGAGCCTGGCAACATTGGTTACGATCAGTTTGAATGGCTGGTTCGGATCGATAGTTGTTGCAACAAACCTGGTTCCCTGGACAATTACCGTACACATGTTTCTTGCGTTATTAGTTGTTGTATTACAATTAATGCTGCTCAGAAGAATTGTCCCGAAATACGAGAAAACACTGAATCTGCCTGTTGCCATGAAATGGCTGATTGGGATTATACTTCTGATTACAACCTACCAGATGTTCCTGGGAACTCAGGTACGTGAATCAATTGACGAAATGACGAAACAGGGAATCGGAAGAGAATCGTGGTCGAATAATTTTGACTGGGGATTCTTCATTCACCGAACATTCTCCTGGCTGGTTTTGGGATTGATATTATTCCTCGGATTTTTGAATCACAAAACAGAAAAACTTCCTGCCATTTATTGGGCTATAGGCTGCCTGGCTTTGGAATTGATCGGCGGAATATTATTGGCTTATGCCGATATGCCTGGCTTGGTCCAGGTAAGTCATTTATTCTTCGCAACAGTATTGTTCGGGATTTTAACAATGTTGTTTTTACGCATGTATCGCGTTGGTGGTAAGCGTACTAGTTCCATTTTATCGAATTAATTCAAACGGATTTCGTTTTCCTGCGATTTCATTTTCAAAGGAAATGCTATATTTGCAAACTGTTTTTCCGGAAGGCTTCCACTTTCAGGAAGAACATGGTCTTTAGCTTTCCCGAGTAATCGGGTAAGTTAAGGTTCCGGTCCTATAGCTCATTCGGTTAGAGCAACTGACTCATAATCAGTAGGTGCTTGGTTCGATTCCAAGTGGGACCACGAGAGAAAAGCTCAATCGTAAGGTTGAGCTTTTTTCGTTATCTTGAAGTATGTTTTGT
>CBFGMW010000656.1:0-1575 GCA_965649925.1 uncultured Fluviicola sp. | reverse complement strand
ACAGCATTTGTTCCAGGAATATCTGAACAAAGATCCGCTGCGGTTTATTCAGGACGCTTTTTCACCTTCTTTGGCACAAATTGAAGAAACAGCCCAGATTTCCTTTTTTGATGAATTTGGTGTGGAAAGATCTTTTCGAAAAAATGTCCCGGTTGAAATCCAGTTGATTGATTCGACCGATGAAATTCACTATTCGAAATTTGATTATTTCCTTGGTGAGCTGTTTGTTGCTTCAACAGATGCCGGAATTTGTCAGCTTACTTTTGAGGAAGCCGAAAATGGATTGGCACGTTTGAAGAAAACGTATCCGAATGCGTCGCTCATTGAAGAGAAAGCGAGTCTGCATGAAGGTGTAAATGAAGTATTAGTGAATTACTTTTCCGGAAAGATTAAGAACATATCGGTAATTCCGATTGCTGTTCAAGGAACAGAATTTCAATTGGATGTCTGGAAAAAAATGACTGAACTGAAAAATGGTGAACGAACTTCTCATGCTGAATTAGCTGCCGGTATGGAGGACGAAACAGTTGTCCGCAAAATTGCCTCAGCACTTAATTCAAATCCTGTAGCACTGCTAATTCCCTGTCACCGGGCAATTCCTCGAAACGGTAAACTTGGTAGTTTCAAATGGGAAGCCTGGCGCAAACAGGTGTTACTGGCTATTGAAAAATAATGGGCTTACTTACCTTCTTCGTTGATCTTCCGAATTACTATCAGGGCTTCGGTAATATGAGAATCCGTATTTGCCAGTGCGTTATGTACATGACGTACAATTCCTTTCAAATCTACGATATAGGTGACTCTTCCCGCAATTAATCCTAAGACTGCTCTCGGAACGCCAAACGCATTTCGAACTTCTTTCTTTGTGTCGGCAAGAAGTCTGAATGTTAAGCGGTGTTTTTCAGCGAAACCCTTGTGGCTTTCGACAGAATCACTTGATATCCCGATGACTTCACAACCAGCATCTTTGAATTCTTCGTACGCATCTCTAAAAGAACAGGCTTCGGCAGTGCATCCTCCGGAATAATCTTTCGGGTAGAAATAAATTACTAAGATCTTCTCGCCAATGAGAGAATCTGTTGAAACAATTTCTCCGTTTTGATCCTGAAGTGAGAAAGAAGGGCATCGGTCACCAACTTGAATTGCCATAGAGATTTATTTATTGACAAGATAAACAAACAAATCAGCTTGTGATCGTTTATTTAAGAAAAGTTAGTTTACAAGAACAGAACTCGATGAAGAGATGTATTCCGATTTTTTCTTGCCGCCAGCTTTTGCCCAGTTTCCGTTTAAAGAGACAGACGAACGTGTTGTTATTGCCGTTGCAAATCCGGTTGGTAACTGATTCATCTGATTAGCTGTAATTCGAACATAATAAGACCCGTCCTGAGTTGTAGAACCTGTTGCAGTTCCACCAGCTGCTTCCTGTGTGCGAATGGAAACTGAAACGGTTTCACCACTGGTTACGGTTGCACCAACAAACTGCCAGTAACAATCAAAATTTCGTTGAATTGCGGTCGAGAGATCGTTTTGAACATAATTTTCGTAAAGTACAGAGTTCGTATACTCTTTTCC
>CBFGMW010000655.1:0-1576 GCA_965649925.1 uncultured Fluviicola sp. | reverse complement strand
GGATGTCGTCCTGGGCCATCAGGTCTTGCGAGCCATTCCCACGGAGGCGTGTGTGATTCTCGTGGGGGATGTGGATCAACTCCCCTCCGTGGGACCGGGGTCGGTCCTGGCGGATTTGATTGCGTCTCAAGTGGCGCCGGTCGTGCGGCTGACCGAGATTTTTCGGCAAGCCAGCGAAAGTCGGATCATTTCCGCGGCTTATGCCGTCAATCAGGGGCGAATGCCCGATTTGTCGTCGTCTGAGCAACTCAGCGATTTCTACTTCGTGGAATCTGAAGAACCCGAAAAGTGAATTTTACCTCGGAAAAGAGTATGAGAATCTTTTAGACTTTGTTGGACAGGATACGGCAACTGTAAATGCAGAACGAATTACCCGTCTGACGGATTATCACAATCATTTCTACTCTTACATGTACGCAGCTCTTTTCTTAAAGCAAGTGAAAATGCAATGGGAACGGGCAGGATTTCCTATTGACAAACGCCCGGAAATACTGGTAACACTTTTCAATGTCGGATATCCACAAAGTCATCCGAAGAAAAATCCACGTGTTGGCGGCTCAACAATAAAAATTCACGAAGTTCCCTATTCATTCGGGGCGATTGGTTATCAGTTTTACTATTCCGGAGAACTCTATGAGATCTTCCCGTTTGAGAAAGCAAAATTCGATTGGAAAAACGTTTAGAGCAATTTTCCATTACTTTCTTTTTATCGTTTGCCTGATAGTGTTTACCGAAGGTTATTGATGATCGAACGGATTAATTTTACGATTGGTCGATTTTAAAAAATAACTCAAATCCTCCATTCACTAACCAAACGACGTAAATCGTCAATTCCATGATGTTTCGGTGCTTCAGCCTTACTAAATTGCTGAATGTGAGATTCATGTTCTGGTAAAACATGGATCATTAAATCACACAAGCACTGTTTCTGGTTTCAAAAATGTAGTAGCGTCAGATTGAATGGTAATCCTGATTTTTCAGGATTTCAGAACAGTAAAAAGGCTTCCGTTTTGGAAGCCTTTTTTATTTTTCTATTTGTTGCTGATGAGGTGAACAAATCCCTGGATGGTATACAAAGTTTTGTCTACATCGTCGTATTCATATTTTTCGCTGGTTGGAGTGATGGTATAGAAGTAAACACCTTCATTTAATTGTTTACCGCTTACATCTAATCCTTTCCAGTCGTTTTTGTAATCGTCGTTTTCATATACAACTGATCCCCATCTGTTCACTATAGTCAGTGAAACCTTGTCAAAATTGTCGAGATTATTTACGTAGAAAGCATCGTTTGTTCCGTCTCCGTTCATAGTTATGAAGTTTGGAGCCGTAATCGTACATTGTTCATAAACCCTTATCGGTGCACTTTCAATTGTCTTCCCGCAAACATCATAAACGGTTACAGTGAAAATATTCAGGTTTGGTTCTAACACCGCTCCGGTTATGTATATACTATCTGCGTTTGTTGCCCAGTTTCCGGGATTCCAGTCGTACAAATAGGTTGGAACACCGTTTTCAACATTGCAGTTGATAAAGGCAGTTTGTCCCATTTCAGAACATAAATTAATCGAATCGGTTG
>CBFGMW010000654.1:0-1582 GCA_965649925.1 uncultured Fluviicola sp. | reverse complement strand
CGCTCAACAAAAACCCCGATTTCTTTTCCTAAAATGGTTGGAGAAGCAGGTTGACCATGCGTTCTGGCTAACATAGCTCTTCCCGACCAGGCGTTTTGGTATGTAACCAGCTGATCGATAACCAAATTCAATTCAGGTAAAATGACTTGCTGAACTGCTTCCTTCAAACTTAACGGAATAGCTGTGTTATTGATATCCTGTGATGTCAAACCGAAATGAATGAACTCCAGATAGTCATTCAATCCCAAACCGGCCATTTTATCTTTCAAGAAATACTCAACTGCTTTCACATCGTGATTAGTAGTTCTTTCAATTGTTTTAATAGCTTCGGCATCTGCTTCACTGAAATCAGAAACAATTGCACGAAGTTTTGGAAAAACATCAGCGCTCACACCGGCTAAAGAACCAATTTTGTTTTCAACAAGGAAAATGAAATACTCTACCTCTACCAAAACCCGGTATTTGATCAAACCAAACTCTGAAAAGTAAGGAGCCAGTTCGGATACTTTTGAACGGTATCGTCCATCAACCGGAGATATTGCTGTAAGGGAAGAAAGTGTTGTCATTTTTCTGAATTAAAGGCGCAAAGATAACGTATAATTACGAATTACTAGTTCCTAATTACTAATGAGCTCAAGTGTTATTGGATGTTTAAGTAAATAGATTCACAATTCATTCACCCCTGACGAATCTAATTGGTAATTCGTCATTCGCAATTATTAAATTTGTACATGCGTTTCCTCAAAAATGCGTGGATGGGCCTGAAGGCTTACCGCAATGCACTTTATTTTATTGCTGAACACAAACTGTACTGGTATGTCTGTATACCGGCAGTTTTGATGCTCGGAATTTATGAAATCGGTTACCTGATCCTGAAAAATCAGCCGAATTATCATGCGCGAAACATGAACGAAATTAGCTGGCTGCTTATTCAGCTGCTCGTTGAAATTTCTATTTCGTTAGCCTTGATGCGTTTTGCGAAATATGTTGTGGTAGTCATTCTCTCTCCCCTGCTTTCATTTCTCTCTCAAAAAGTAGAATACAAACTTACGGGAAACACCTATCGTTTCGATTTGAAACAACTCATTCATGATGTGAAGCGCGGCGTTAGAATAGCCACCCGGAATATCATGTGGGAATACGCATTTTTTATTCTGGTGTACATTTTTGCACGCATTGGCTGGGATAAAGCTGAAAGCAGTCCGCTGTTCTATCTCGTTTTTATCGTGAGTTTCTATTACTACGGTTTCGCGTTTCTGGATTATGTAAACGAACGTCTGAAATTAACCGTAGATCAAAGTATTCAGTTCACGCGAAAAAACCGTGGAATGGCGCTGGCAATCGGCGGAGTTTATTCCATCCTAATCTGGGTTCCGGTAGAACTGGATGCCTTATTCGACTGGACAACTTTTGGCAATAATCCATTTGAATTTCTCTACAGATTTGTTGTAAACCTCATTCTTTGGATGCTTGCCAGCTTTGCACCCATCTGGTCAATTGTTGCAGCCACTTTAGCCATGAATGATTTGGTTGATTTGAAGAAAACTCGTGAAATCGTAATTTCCGACTTTTCTACACCGAA
>CBFGMW010000653.1:0-1584 GCA_965649925.1 uncultured Fluviicola sp. | reverse complement strand
GTCTTCGCCAAAAGCTCAGCGAGAAGGTCTCAGTGTTCCATCAAACACTCTATGGTTAACTTCTGCGATCATCCGCTCACGTCTGGGGGAAACATTATCAAGTCTTCGCCAAAAGCACAGCGAGAACTATCTCAGCGTTCTTCTTTCCCTGTCTGCCGACAGGCAGGTTCGCGGTTATTATTACCACAATGTACTAAAGCACAGCGGGAAGATTTCCTATCTTTACCCCAATTCAATTCCCATGAAAGCAAAACGCATCATCACTTTCCTTCTTGCAATTAGTATACTGCAATCATGCGTAGTCCGTTCCTTACTTGTAATCTCCAGTGCAGATTTGAGCGATTACAAATCAAAAGAGATCGCCATTCCGTACGAAGAAGTTTATGGCTTAATGGTAGTTCCCATTGTGATCGAAGGAAAAACCTACCGTTTCATTTTCGATACCGGGGCAGGAAGCACGGTCATTTCTGCTGAATTGGCAGAACTGGTCTCGTTCAAAGAAAAAGGAGCAATTAAAGTGAACGATGCCCAGCATGTTTCCAATAAACTGCCTGTTGGTTATTTAAAAGGAATTTCGCTTGGAGAACTGAATTACAGCAAAGTAGGAGTAATTGTCAACGATTTCAGTCAGAATGCACAGTTCAAGTGTCTCGGGATAGATGGTATTCTTGGAATGAACGTCATTCAGCTCAATAACTGGAAGGTTGATTACGGAGCGAAAACACTTCTGAGTTATGATCTGAGTTTTAAACCAACATTTACAGAAAGCACACAGGAATTTCCGTTCGTTTCAAAAACTGGAATTCCGTTTATCAATTTATATGTCAACGGAGTGCAGGATAAATTCATGATCGATACCGGGAAGAATAGTGAAATTATTTCCATTTCAAGCAAAGTAAAGATCTCCGAAAAAAGCAATCAATCTGTTGGCTACGCTTCGTTTGGAATGTTTGGTGATACACCAATGGATACAACCAATTATTACCAGGTAAACTTCTCCGACAGTCTTGGCTTTAACCTGACCGATATCAGCGTTTCACAGGACAAAGATTCCAGGGGGAATATGGGGAACGGGTTCTTTAAACGGAACTACGCCTCTGTTTTCTTTGATTTTAAGAACCGTAAAATGTATTGTACCGCACCAACTCACAAAGCTACAATTTACACCAGTTTCGGTGTTTCGGTTATGCTTGCGGCAGATGGATTGGTTGTGGGTTCAAAAGATCTCGGTTTTTCTGAAGATGTGGATGGAATTGCGGTGAATGACCAAATCCTGGAAATAAACGGCACAGCTGTTACAGGAGAGAATGCGTGTGAAATGACACGGTTTCTCGGAACATCTAAACTGGAAAACAAACCCGTAATACTGTTGATCCTTCAAAACGGTGAAAAGAAAAAAGTGGTGCTGAAGCCCAAAGAAGTAACTGCCAACTAAGCATGAGGTGTAACCTTTAGTCGTTTTTGGCTGTCTTAACAAACGTAACATGAATTCTATCTGAGAAAATGAGGAGAATCCTGATGGTGTGTTTACTGCTTTTGACAAATTTCCTGGCTTTTGCTCAGGTAGAAGACACTGTATCGGTT
>CBFGMW010000652.1:0-1585 GCA_965649925.1 uncultured Fluviicola sp. | reverse complement strand
AGTGGCAAGATCAAAGCACAATCACGCTTTATTAATCCGTTCCATTACAAAAGCCAGGAGTTCAATAATCTGTTCATTACCATGAATAAAGAATTAGACCCTAAGAAACGTCATATACTAATGGTAAAAGCAGATCAAACATTGATTGATGACGCTGCCGTTATGCCTATTCTGACCGATGACTTCGCTATATTAATTAATTCAAGAGTCCGTAATTTTGAAACAAATGCTTTGGAAATTATTGATCTTTCCAGTATTTTTATCAAGGAACTTCGCGAGTAAGTTCATTTATGTTTAACGTAATGGCTCTCAGCTTGCACTTTAAAAACGCTTTTCATAACGAGAAGCGTTTTTTTTGTTATCTGTAGTGGCAAGTCGCGACTTGCCACTACAGATAACGTTCACTTGACACAGACTTAACATCTCAACCCTAATTTCGCGCTTTCCTTAATAATAATGGACGTTACGCTTTCAACTGCAAAAAATATTCGCCACATTTATGACATGATCTTGAATAATCGTGAATTAAGCTGGCTGTCGTTCAATGAACGGGTTCTTCAGGAAGCAATAGATGAAAGCGTTCCGTTGGTTGAACGCATTCGTTTTCTTGGCATTTACTCCAATAATATGGACGAATTTTACCGGGTTCGTGTTGCCAACCTGAAACGGATGATCGCCGTTAACAATAAAAGAGTTGAAGGTTTTAGTGGTACTGCAGAAGACTTGTTTGCCGCAGTTCACGCTATTGTTATCAAACAGCAGCGCAAATTCGAAGAAGTTTATCAAAAACTCATACGAACACTTGAGGAAGAAAATATTTACCATTATGATGACAAAACGGTAAACAAAGAAACCAGGGCTCAACTTTCCGAACTGTTTCATTCAACATTGGTGCATGAACTCGTTCCTGTTCTGATTGACCGGAAAATTCCGCTGCCAAGGCTCAGGGACAAGGTTATCTATCTTGCTGTTCGAATGGAATGGGACAAAAACAGCAAAACACGGATGGCGCTCATTGAGATCCCTGAAACCCTTAATCGCTTTTACCCGATAGTACAAGACGGCAAGCGCGGAATTATCCTCGTAGACGACATTATCCGGCTGAACCTGGACCATTTGTTCGCTTTGTTCAAATATGAGCGCATTTACGCTTATACATTCAAATTCACGCGGGACGCAGAATTAAACCTGGATGATGATTTATCGCTTTCCTTCATTGAAAAAATGGAGAAGAGTATCAAAAACCGGAAAAAAGGTGCTCCGGTACGTTTGGTTATTGATCATCAAATGCCCGTAGATCTTTTGGAAGTACTGAACAAACTCCTGAACCTGGGAAAAGAAACATTCCCGATTTCAGGCGGAAAATATCACAATTTCAAAGACTTTATGAAATTTCCCGATTTTGGGGAAGAACGCTTTCTTTATCCTAAACACAAAGGTTCAGAGCATCCGCTGTTTAAAGGGAAACCAAGTATTATCAAACAAATTCTGAATCACGATATCTTACTTCATTTTCCGTATCACCGTTTTGATTATGTGGTAGACCTGTTACGAGAAGCAGCTATAGATCCGCATGTAAAAAGCA
>CBFGMW010000651.1:0-1591 GCA_965649925.1 uncultured Fluviicola sp. | reverse complement strand
GTCGAGCAGCAAAAGTGTTCTTCTGTTTGCAACTTCCAGGAAGTATTTCATTCGTTTCAAACGATATGAGTATGTACTGAGTTCGTTTTCGATCGACTGATTATCGCCAATATCGGTAAGCACCTGCTGAAAGAAACACATTTTACTATTCTCGTGAAC
Organism: uncultured Fluviicola sp.; assembly: GCA_965649925.1. Classification (GTDB taxonomy): domain Bacteria; phylum Bacteroidota; class Bacteroidia; order Flavobacteriales_D; family Crocinitomicaceae; genus Fluviicola. The sequence continues at coordinate 1,432 of CBFGMW010000651.1, read as the reverse complement.
CGGAACTAACAATCCGGCCTGAAGCATAATCTGCAGTAATCCGATTGTTTTCAGCGTAATAGATTTCCCTCCGGCATTTGGCCCGGAAATAACCAGCATTCTTCCATCTGCATCCAAAGTAACATGCTGTGGAAAAGTAGGCTTTCCCAGTGCTTTATTACTTTTCCATAGAATTGGATGATAAGCATCAATTAGCTCTATTCGCGTATTGCGGACAATTCCCGGCATAACAGCGTCGAGATCAAGCGCCAGTTTTGTTTTCGCGTTTATGAAATCAACTTCAGTCAACAATTCCTGGTACGCTTCTATCAATGGTAAATGATGTGCAATTTCGGTTGTCAGTTCTCTCAAAATACGGAAAATCTCTTTCCGTTCATCGTCCAGTAACAACTCTAATTCATTATTCAGCGGAATGGTTGCAGCAGGTTCAATAAAGGTTAAACTTCCTGTTTTGGAGGAACCCATAACCGATCCGCCAATTTTTCTCTTGTGCGTTGAAAGCACAGTCAGCACTCTGCGCTCGTTCACAAAAGCTTCCCTGGTTTCTCCCAAAAAACCTTCTTTGCCGAATCGTCTGAGTTCTTTGTCAAAAATACGCCCGATTTGCTGACGTACCGTGTGAATAGATTGACGAATCTGAGCAAGAAAAGGAGATGCATCGCTCTTCACCTGTCCCTTCCGATCAAAAACTTTTTCAATGGAGGTAATGATTTCAGAAGTGAAATATACCTTATTGAGTAATGCGTACAATTCCGGAAAATCCTGCGAGCGTTTATCGAAGAAATGGATGAATCCGTTTACGAGATCTGAGGCCTGACTAATTCGTATAAATCCTTCCTGGGAAAGCACCGCATTTTGGATTGGCAGCAATTTTATTTCATCTAACAATTCTTCGAACTCAATACGCGGAAAAGATTCTCCTTCGACACGAATACGTTTAAACTCCGCGGTTCGCAGCAGCGCTTTTTCAATCGCATCAAAATTATTCGATGGCTGTAAATCCGACAGTCGTTTCTGGGCAGTTTCACCCAAAGCATAGTTCACCAGCCAGTCTTTAATCTGGTTGAATTCTAAATCGTGTAATGTTTGTTGGTCGAAACCTTGCATGGCACAAAATTAACTCAATTCTTGAGTTAAGAAAAGTTGTTCATTTTGAAACTTACAGGAAAGAAACTTACCGGGTAATGAGTTACTATTCGATAAGTATAGATAAACTTCTATAGACACGATATCTGATATTTTCAGTAACTCATTCAATGATTTTCACCAGTTTGGAGAGCTCATTTTTTTGCAAAAAATCAAAGAATAAAAATAGCTGCTTCCTAAGCTATAAAACACGCTTAATTCCTATTTTTAGCAAAAAAAACAGAAAATGAGAATACTTTCTTTCAACGTTAACGGAATCCGTGCAATTGCCGGAAAAACATTTCTC
>CBFGMW010000650.1:0-1606 GCA_965649925.1 uncultured Fluviicola sp. | reverse complement strand
TATGAATTCCAGGTAAACGAAATTTATGTTACGTTGAAATTACTGGAAATGAACGGTGATCTATTGTTTCGCGAAGAAGGAATGATTGGCTCACGCCTTCGAATTGCAGTTGACAACGCACACTTGTACAGCTTTCAGTTAAAAAACCATGCTTTAGACCCGCTAATTTCAGCACTTTGCAGAAGATACAGAGCTATTTTCGATGAATTCACTGAAATAGATGAAGATGGTTTAGCCATTGGACTAAAAATCAACGAAGCGACTTTAACCAAACAATTAAAGCAGCTGGAAACAAACGGATTAATTGACATTAACTGGAAAACGAATCTGCCATTAATTACTTTCCTCAGAGAACGTTTACCGGATGATTACATCAACCTGAAAGCTTCTGTTTACACATTCCGGAAAGAACAGGCATTTAAACGACTGGATGCTATGATCGAGTTCATTCAATCTCAGCAATGCCGCCAACGTTTTATCATTGAATATTTCGGACAGAAAAGTTCCGACTGCGGAAGATGTGATTACTGCAGAGCACAAAGAGAAACCACAACAGAATCAATAACAGATCATTTAAAACTTCTTCTTGCAACCAAAATCTCACTTGAAAACATCTTATCTAACTTTGATGGGATTCAGCACGATCTCATCAAGCAGCAATTACGCGAATGGCTTGTAGAAGAACGAATTAGTTTTTCAGATCATCTTTTCTCATGGAATCACTAAGCATCGATTTAAGGTCCTGGATCTCACGCTGTAAATTCTGAATAGATTTCGTTACATGCTGATCGTCAGCTTTGAATTCAGTAAACTCAGGCGACATGTAATTCACAAACTTCCAGATCTCGATAATATCATTCACTTTCACCTTGTAAGGCTCGTAGACCGGATTTGTAGAACACAATTCAAACGATTGGTCTTGTCCTAAGTAGTTATTGACGATCTTGAAAACAATTCCGTCTTCTTTCGTTACAACAATACATGGTGTTCCGTCTTTCAACGTTGCCCAGTTCTGAATGTATTCGGCAATAACCTGCGAACCGTGAACTACAGGCGGCATGGAATCTCCAGCAATCGGGAATGAGCGGTATTTTCTGTCGCGGGAAAGGAACGGCAAATTAAACGCCGGCAAAACTTTCAGATAATCCGGATCAGAATAACCGGTTGTATAACCGGCACGCGCTTCCTGCGGAATCATTTCGATCATTTCATTATTATCAGCATCAACCGTTGTAGCCAGAACGCGCAGCTTCCCTCCTGTTATGTCTTTATACATTCCTGATTCGATTGCTTTCCATTCTGACTCGGTAAGCGTTTCAAAATCTCTCAGGATCAATTCTTCGATAGGAACTTTGTAATAAGAACCCAGATTCACCAAAGTATCCAAACCAGGTTCAGCAATTCCGTTTTCATAACCGGAATAACTGCTTCTTGTCAACCCTAAATCTGTAGCTACTTCTTCCTGCGACTTTTTCAGCTGCTTACGAAGAATTTTCATGTTGGAACCCAAAAACATAAGACTAATTTTTAGTCAAATATATGATTAATTTCTAATCATATTAATTTCTGAAGACTGTTTTATTATTTAAAAAGGAAAAAGCCCATA
>CBFGMW010000649.1:0-1608 GCA_965649925.1 uncultured Fluviicola sp. | reverse complement strand
AGCAATGGCCCAGGCGATGGAAATTCCGTCGTAAGTACTGGTCCCACGACCAATTTCATCCAATAAGATCAAACTTCTGTCCGACAGATTATTCAGAATACTCGACGTTTCATTCATCTCTACCATGAACGTTGATTCGCCGGTAGAAAGATTATCGGAAGCTCCTACCCTCGTAAACACTTTATCTACAACTCCAATAGTTGCACCAGATGCAGGAACAAATGAGCCCATTTGTGCCATCAGAACAATCAGTGCCGTTTGACGCAGCAAAGCACTTTTACCCGACATATTCGGGCCGGTGATCATGATAATCTGCTGGGAATCTTTATCCAGGAAAACATCATTCGGCACGTAATAATCGCCGGCTTTCAGCTGATTTTCAATTACCGGGTGACGGCCGTCCTTGATATCAATATCATAACTATCGTTCACCGCCGGTTTGTTGTAATTATTGGCCACCGCCCGGTCGGCAAAACATGTCAGGCAGTCTAATTGTGCAACAATGTATGCGTTGTACTGGATCGGTTGAACATACTGGCTCAGTTCCGCAATCAATTCGGAATACAATCTTGCCTCAATAGCAGCAATTTTATCTTCCGCGCCCAGGATCTTTGTTTCATATTCCTTCAGTTCCGGAGTAATATAGCGTTCCGCATTCACCAAAGTCTGCTTGCGGATCCATTCCTCGGGAACCTTGTCTTTATGCGTATTTCGAACTTCCAGGTAGTAACCGAACACATTGTTAAATGCAATCTTCAAGCTTGGGATTCCTGTTCTTGCCGATTCGCGCTCCTGCATTGCTTCCAGGTATTCCTTCCCTCCTGCCGAAATAGCGCGCAATTCATCCAATTCTGTGTGAACACCATAATTGATGATCGGCCCTTTTCCCAACATTACAGCCGGTTCGGGCAATATCTTTTCTTCAACTGCAGATATAAATGCCGAACAATCCGTTAAACGCGAACTATGGGTTTTCATCAACGCGCTTTCTACTTTTTCCGTTGCTGCTTTCAACGGCGCAATATGTCCGAGGATCTGGCTGAGCGCGTTTAATTCTTTCGGATGAATACGGCCAACTGCCACTTTGGAAATCAGTCGTTCTATATCACCGATTGCTTTTAATTCAGCCTGTACTTCGAAGCGGAATTCGCTGTTTTTCACCAAAGAATCCACCGCATCGATCCGCGCTTCGATATCTGCCTGAGTTTTCAACGGCATGACCATCCAGCGTTTGAGCAAGCGTTCTCCCATGGGAGTTTGCGTGGCATTCAAAATATCGAAAAGCGTTTTTCCGCCTTCGTTCAGCGGAATAATCAACTCCAGATTCCGAATGGTAAAACGATCGAGCCAAACCGAACGTTCTTCTTCAATACGTTGAATTTGTGTAATGTGCGAAACCGAATTGTGCTGTGTTTCGCTTAGATAATGCAAAATGGCACCGGCAGCAATAACACCTGAGGTATATTGTTCAATCCCGAAACCTTTGAGGGAATTGGTTTGAAAATGTTGAGTAAGCTTCTCGTCGGAGAATTGGGAAGTAAAAACCCAATCGTCGAGCTTATATGTGTAATATTTTGTTCCGAAAGCATCGGAGTAGAGAGTATGTTT
>CBFGMW010000648.1:0-1617 GCA_965649925.1 uncultured Fluviicola sp. | reverse complement strand
CTTCCTTTGCGCATCGAACGACAATTCTTCCTTGGAAATTTCCATTATCACAGATACCATATTCTCCGTGAATTGGAAGGAATTGAGCGTTCAGGTGAATCGTCGGTTCTGATTGACGAATTGCTTGGTGTTTCTTCGAATACGGAAAAACTGGATTTACCAGAGGATTATCTTACTCCGGTAGACAGTGATCAGATTCGGGTTTTTGAAACGTTTTCTGAGAATAATGTGGTGGTTCAGGGTCCTCCGGGAACCGTGAAATCGCAGGTTTTAGTCAATATTCTGGGAAAATTAATGGCTTCAAAGAAACGTTCGCTGGTTGTTTCCGAGAAAAAAGTGGCGCTCGAAGTTCTGGTAAAGAAATTATCTGATCTGGGGTTGAATCCGTTCGCCTTTATAGTGCATAGTCAAACCAAAAGCCGCGATTTACTGGAGCATTTGAAAGCCACGTGGAGTTTACTTGAAAGCAAGGAGGAAAACTACAAGCCCGGACTAAAACTTTCTTCTCAGCGTGGAGCTCAGCTTCAGCAATTATTAGATCGTTTAAACTCGCCGGGTTTGGTTGGCGGAATTTCTTATAATGAGTTTTTAACTTTGAAAGAAGAAACACCTTTCGAAGCGGGATTTCGTTCTGATACACCAACCATCAAAGAATGGCTCGAACACAAAGCCGAGATCCGTCAGTTGGATACAGCAATGGGCGGATTGAACAAACTGGCCGGATTCAGATCGGTGTTTTTTCAATACAATAATGGCGACCAGAAACTGAAACAATGGCTTCAGCAGTTGCTTGTTCTTCGGAATGAGCTGGAGATTGTTTCTTATCAGGATCTCAAAAATCTGTATGAATCATTGGGAAGATGCCAGCTGATAGAAAATGAATATTACAAAACATATATAGCAATAAGCAGTAAGCCGAAAGAGTGGAAGAAATTTGAACGTAATCGCTTACGATTTACAGAAATTCATCAATTTTTGGAGCTTCTGAATGCAGAGATGAGTGTTTGGAAAGTACAGCCTTCCAAAACAGAAATCATAACGTTCCAAAATGCAAACGGATTTTTCCGGAAGCGGAAGATCAGGAGGAAACTTCAATCGTATTTGGAATCGAATGTCTTGATTCCGGATGTGGCTGCCGAGAACTGGTTAAAGGTTTTGTCGTTGAAAGAAGAACAGGTGCAGCTGGAACAATACTTTCTTGGATTGGAATTGAATCCTACCATTGTTGAGCTCGATCTCGCGGTTTCTTTTGTGAAAAACCTGAATTCCGAATCGGCCCAAAAGATGGCTGAAATTGGCTTATGGCCCGTAGAGAAAAGGAAAAAAGTACTTCGATATCAAGTGGAGATTGAATCTGTTTACAGGGATTTGAACCGTTATTTACTCATAGACCACGTGGAGAATCTGGAAGCTGAGATTTTTAGGTTGACTCAGAATTTCGAACACTTGCTTCCCCATAGTAAGAAATTGCAGTCGCTGCCGGTTTCTGTTCTGCAGCATTTTGAAGAATGTGGGAATTGGTTAAATCTCCAGGCATTGATTCTCGTATCTAACTGGAAGAAAACGGAAGCCTTGTTTCCGGAGCTGATCAAATACAACGGATTGGTTTTGCAATTG
>CBFGMW010000647.1:0-1624 GCA_965649925.1 uncultured Fluviicola sp. | reverse complement strand
ACCAGGAAGGGAAACTTCGAATTATCGGCGACGGGCAAAATGTGGTTGATCTGACTTCGGTTGATAATGTTGCTTCTGCTGTTTTCCTTGCAATAAAAGCAAATGAAACTGCTTTGAACCAGGCATATAATATTACAAACGGTGAATCAGTCAAACTTTGGGAGAGTATAAATTATGTACTGCAGGCATTGGGAAACGAACCGGTTTCTAAACGGATAAGTGCAAATGTTGTGCGTGCAGTAGCTTCATTTATGGAGTTAAAATCGAAACTTACAAGTAAGGAAGAACCAGCCTTAACCAGATACGGAGTTGGAACATTAGCCCATTCTTTTACGCTCGATATCTCCAAAGCGAAGGATTTACTTGGGTATGAGCCTAAAGTAAGTACAACCGAAGCAATTGACAGTTTCATTAAATGGACAAGAGCAAATGAAAACCTGTAAATTGTACTTGTCACATGCCGGCTATTGTACTTCGAAGGCCAGTCACGCTGTAAAAGGCGATCCGAGGACGGAAATTCAATTCGGCGCACTTTTCGGTTTAATTGAACATCCGGAGAAAGGCTGGATTTTGTTTGATACCGGTTATACCAATCGTTTTTTTGAAGCGACCCAGAAATATCCGAATAAACTTTACGCGAAAATCACGAAAGTTTATCTGGAACCGGAAGAAGAAGCCTCCGAATTCATTCAGTTGTTGGGTTTGTCAGCCGATGACATTAAGCATGTGATTATCTCTCATTTTCACGGCGATCATATCAGCGGATTGCGTGATTATAAAAATGCCACATTCTACTGCTCGAAACAAGCTTATATGCAAGTGAAACAAGTTTCAGACTTCTTTGCTGTCACAAAGGGAATTCTGAAGAAATTACTGCCTGATGATTTTGAACAACGACTGCAATTCATTGAAGATATTGCTGTCAAATCAGAAGATGAATACTTCGGAAAGAACTATGATTTGTTTGGAGATAAGTTGCTTACGTTATTTTCATTGCCAGGACACGCGGCAGGTCAAATGGGACTTCAGCTAACAACGGAAAAGGAAAAATATTTCTTAGTTGCTGATGCTTGCTGGGATCTACGTGCAATCACAGAGAATAAACTCCCAAACCCGATTGTCCGCCTGTTTTTTGATTCCTGGTCAGATTACAAAGAAAGTATTCACAAGTTACAGGCATTTCACAAACGTTTTCCGGAAGTTGTTTTGGTTCCAACACATTGTTCCCGGTCAACCAAACCATTACTAAGCACTAAAAACCAGCTGAATGCCCTTTAAACTTCGCATTCTGCTCTATCTGATTCGTTTGAAATTCACGAAATGGCTTATTCTGCGCGGATTTACTTTCGTAAAGCGAATACGCTCCAATCGTTTTATGAGAAAACTGAAACATTCGCCGTTTTATAATGAACTAATGAATCAGGGGAAAATAATAACGGATTTCCCGATTGTGAACAAAGCTGTTTTTATGAAGGAATTTGACCGGATCAATACTTGTGGATTGAATCGCGAAGAATCGTTCAGAGTGGCACTTAAAGCCGAAGAATCGCGTGATTTCAGCCCGATGATTAATGGAGTCACCGTTGGTTTATCAACCGGAACGAGTGGGAGCAGAGGCCTTTTC
>CBFGMW010000646.1:0-1630 GCA_965649925.1 uncultured Fluviicola sp. | reverse complement strand
GAAGGAATGATCAGAGAAGGCGAAGCACTGGCAGATCTTCATAAGAACATTGTTGTGAAAGTTCCAATGATTCCTGAAGGAATTAAGGCTATCAAATACTTTTCATTAAAAGGAATCAAAACAAACTGTACGCTTATTTTCAGCGCCGGACAAGCATTATTAGCAGCAAAAGCAGGTGCTTCATACGTTTCACCGTTTGTTGGACGCTTAGATGACGTGTCAACAAGTGGAATGGATCTTATTCAACAAATCCGGATCATTTTTGATAATTATGGTTTTGAAACAGAAATCCTGGCAGCTTCAATTCGTCACCCAATGCACATTATTCAGTGCGCCGAAATTGGTTCTGATGTAATGACCGGTCCGCTTTCTGCAATTATGGCCCTGGCAAAACACCCGTTAACAGATAGTGGTTTAGCTACGTTTTTAGCAGATTACGCTAAGGGAAATAAGTAATTTGGCACTTTCCGCCGAGGCGGACTCAGTGACCAAATAATTAAGGAGATCAAAACTCCGTTTTACTTTTAAGGTGACTGAGTCTGCCGCGGCAGAAAGGCACCGTACAAGACAATTCCGGGACATTAGCAGGTTTTGACAACTTTTCCTGCAATCAAAATCTTATTTTTGTTGAAACTGGATATTCAATGAAATCTATTATTCTGTTAATCTCATTTATTTCACTTGGTTTTGGCGCAGCTGCGCACGAATATTTCTTTGCTTTTGCGGAAGTGAATTATAACGAAAAAGCAGGAATCATTGAAGCAACTGTTATCTCAAGCGCTCACGAAACAGAAGATGCACTGAATAGCATTGGAATTACCATTCGTGAATTGGAGGACCATTATACCGACACAGTAATGATCCAAAAATTGGAAACATTCATTAACGATGGCTTTTCATTGAAATTCGGGGAGGTTTCCGCACAATTCACCTTAATTGGTTTCGAAGTGAACACAAAGGGAATGGTGCAATTCTACCTGACTTCGCAGCAATTAAAATTGACGGATTCTTACACTGCTTCGTTCGACTTATTGATGGACCAGTTTCCCGACCAGCAAAACAAACTCCTTTTTAATACCGGCAAAAAAGAACAAACCGCGGTTTTTCTTCCAAATAAACGATCAGAAATTATCAAACTATGAAATTACTACTTCCCATTTTATTGTTAGGATCAACGGCATTTGCTCAAAGTAAATTTGCCCAGTTAGATATGGAGCTTCCAACTCCAAACGAATACAGAACTGCGGCCGGTGCTCCCGGACATTCCTACTACCAGCAAAAAGCAGATTATAAAATTTCTATCACGCTCGACGATTCGAAGCAAACTATTTCGGGCGAAGAAATCATTACTTACACCAACAATTCTCCCGATATTCTGGAATATCTGTGGATTCAGCTGGATCAGAATATCTACAAACCGAACAGTGATACCCGGCTGATCGAAGTAGAGAAAATGGAAGATTTCAAATCGATTAAAGACGTTGAGAAAAAACTGATGGTTTTTGAAGGCGGTTACAACATTGAGTCGGTTTCTTCAACTAGCGGCGAGAAAATGAAATACGCCATTAACAAAACCATGATGCGCGTTGATCCGTCGAAACCGCTATTACCCAAACAAAGCATTTCCTTT
>CBFGMW010000645.1:0-1640 GCA_965649925.1 uncultured Fluviicola sp. | reverse complement strand
AAGGAACTAAGGAGCGTCGTTCGAAATTAGTAGTTATCGAAAACGATTCCGATTTGCCGAAGCATGACAATGTGATTTGTATTCCGTTGAGAAAGGTGAAGTAATGAATTGAATTTCATATATCGATTCATCAAAAACATTTTCCTTTCGGCATATATGTCACCGGGCTGCATTGAGCGAACTTCACATCCGCGGTAAGTGGAAAACGATAATCCTGAATAAACTGATTCAGCAATTCATTGAATCGGGCAATTTGCTCTTCGGTTAACTGAGCTCCTCTGAAAGTATAAACGAAATAATCAATACTTCCGTCACTATCAAAGTAAATACGGTTGAAACCAGAGGTTTTCTCTTGCCAGACAAAATTGTTTTTATAAAGAAAATCGCCAAAAGATTGCAGTAAAGAACCATAAGCTTCCGAAACCACTTCAACATTTTTAAAAACTGCTAAAGTCGAATCACTATGCACAGCACTTTTGTATATACTGTCAAGTTGAGTGGTTCGAATGCCAAAATTTGCGGCATTTTTATGTTCGAATGCCTTTTGGGAATAACTCCATGAAGTAACCAGAAGAATACAGGCCGAAATAAGAAGTTTCATAAGTCATTGGTTATGATCCAAAGATAAGTGTTGGATGGTTTGATTCGTCAACAGTTCAGTCGATAGCTTTTGGTGCTCAATCAATAGTTAGCGCTCATCAATACAATTCAAGGGAGAATTCAGAATACGCAGTGGTAGAGAACGATTAGTTTTTTTCAATGTAGAATTCATCCGAAATCGTTTCATTAAAAACAATCCTCAGTTTCCGGTACTCGTTTTCAAAGAGTGGCATGGCTGTAACAATAATCTCACCTGGATAAAGAATCACTGTTCCTTTCATTTCGGGTAATAAAAACGAGGTTGTTGGATTCTCCGGTGCATTCAACCAGGTTTCACCATCGAAATACTGTAATTTCAAATCAAGAGTCAGATCTTTTCCAACAATAAGTGTATCGTTCGATAAGTTTCTTAAAACAACAGTGCTAGCCGAATGATATTCCATTGTATCTTCTCCAAAAAGGATTGGTTGCGGAACCCAGAATCTGTTCTCCGGTACAAAAGTGATAGCTAAATTGGAAGGGGTAGTTTGTTGAAATTCGATGTTTTTAGTGACCGTATGAGAAATGATTTCTGCCGAGGCCGAACTATCCGGATAAACGAAAGTCAAAAAATTTGCAATAACAGACTCTTTCGGAGGACCAATGTAAATCAACGGGAAATAGCCCCATAAATCATATTTCGGAGCAATGTATTTGTAATAATCACTCGAATTATAAACTATTGGCGGCACAAACTCATTTTCAACTTCTCCGGTTTTTGTTTCACTCAGTGACTTAAATGTACAATCCGATGTTTCTTTCACTTTTCCATCAGAAACATACATCGTGCAATCTGTTTTTGGACGGTTGTTTTTATATTCTCCCTCAGCTTTCACCGATCCGTCCAAATTGTATTTCACCCAATGTCCTTCTTTTCTGTCATCCACATAATACCCTTCTTCCACTTTTGAGCTGTCAGGAAAATGAGTATCCGGACGGTCAATTCCGTAATAGACCCAGCGCCCTTGCTTTTTACCGCTTTCATCTTTTTGGTTAATGTT
>CBFGMW010000644.1:0-1649 GCA_965649925.1 uncultured Fluviicola sp. | reverse complement strand
TATTTATCAATTCCAGCATTTCAGCCTCAACGGGAGATATATGCTAACCAACAGAGTAGGAATCATGGTAGATGCGAATTACGATTTCCTTGACTTTATTAATAGACCATATAACACCTATATGGTTCGTACAACTATTCAGGGAGTTGTAAACGCCGGCGATATCATGCATTTACCGCAGGTAATGCCACGAATCGGGATACTGGTACATGGTGGGTTCGGATTTTCTTCCATGTGGTCGGATAACAATCCAAATTATGCAAATACCGAATCTCTTTCGGACCGCGCTGACGGCATGTTGAGTTTTACTTTTGGTATGACTCCCCAGTTCAAATTAAATGAAAAATGGTCTTTGAACACTGACCTTTCTTTTATTTTCAATGCCCGCCAAAATAATCGTTTTGATATGCAGGCAAGAAACACTCACGGTGCAATTGGCGGCTACATGTTGAATGCAAGTGTTGGAATTACCCGCTATTTCGGGAAGAATAAATCACATGCGGATTGGACACCAACCAAATATTCGGAAGGACTGGATGAGTTAAAAGCACGCGTTGCTTCATTGGAAGAACAATTGAAAGATGACGATAAAGACGGGATTCCAAACGGAATTGATGCAGAACCTGCAACCGCGGAAGGGGTAAAAGTTGATTCGAAAGGTGTTACCATCAAAGATTCTGATAACGATGGAATTTTAGATGCATTCGATGCATGTCCGGATATTGCGGGAACATTCTCAGGAAACGGTTGTTTGGATAGCGATGCAGATGGTGTATCCGACAATTTGGATAATTGCCCCGAAACAGCCGGTACTTTAGCAAACAAAGGCTGCCCTGAACTGGACAAAGGAACCAAAGAACTGATGAACAGAGCACTTCAGAGCGTGCAATTCGATTACATGGATGAGAAAAACTTGCTTCCGTCGGCATTGCCAACACTGAATGAAGTAGTTGCTCTAATGAAAGATCACGATGATTACCGCCTGGAACTTGCCGGTTATACTGATAACATTGGGGGATCAGACGAAAACATGGCCCGTTCAATTGGTCGTGCTCAAACAGTTGCCAATTACCTGATCATGAATGGGGTTGCTGCTGACCGGATTATGGTAAAAGGATACGGAGAACAAAACCCGAAAGCATCGAATGATACGCCGGAAGGGCAAGCCCTGAACAGACGTGTGGAATTCAATATCATGTTCAAATAATACAACAGAATCATAACAATAGGAAGGAGCTCAATCGGGCTCCTTTTTTTTGTTCCCAATATTTTGAAGAAACGAGTATTAGCAATCGTTTTGGTGGAATTGTTAAAACTCACTTTTTTAATCCATTTGCAATAAGAAATTCTGGAATATTCAGATATTTCCGTACTTTTGTCTCAAAATTCGACGATTATGAAGTTAGGTCCAATGGAAATTATTTTGATCCTTGCTGTGGTCTTGTTGTTGTTCGGTGGAAAGAAAATTCCAGAACTAATGAAAGGACTAGGAAAAGGAATGAGAGAATTCAAAGATGCTAGTAAAGGCGAAGATACAAGCGCCGTAGAAGAAAAAAAATAGCCTTCTAATCAGATGTACAGATCCTTTTCGGAAGTGAAAAAAGCACTCGCCGCAGGTAAAACTGTGGCCGATGTCGTGAACGATTACT
>CBFGMW010000643.1:0-1659 GCA_965649925.1 uncultured Fluviicola sp. | reverse complement strand
CATTCAGTCTGAATTCCAGGCAATTTTTAATCGGGAAGATGAAAACAGCTGTTTTATATGCTTCGTTTTTAATTTTCCCGATTGTCCTGGTTTTGGGAATAGCATTCTATCAGAATGTCTTGTATATTTTGCTCTGGCTTTTAATAGGATATGCTTTTTTAATTGCAGTTGTAGCTGCCAAATACACTGTTTTTCCGGATGAAATGAATTTAACGCAAGGATTTCTGATTGCAATGAGTTTGTTCTTTCCACCCTTGTTGTTATTCGTGATTCCCTATTTTTTCAGTCAATCTGTTAATCGTTTAAAAACCTATTTGAAATGATAGAAATTCAGCATTTATCCAAGAAATTTGGGTCAAAAGAAGTACTGAAAAACATTCAAATGCGTTTTGAACCCGGAAACGTATACGGAATTGTTGGCGAAAACGGCGCCGGGAAAACAACACTTTTCAGATGCATAGCCGGTTTAGAAGATTACGACGGAAATATAGTTTCTGATCTTCTGTCTCTGAAAGATCATTTGGGATTGTTACTGACAGAACCTTTTTTCTTTAACAAAATCACAGGAAAAGAATACATTCAGCTTCTGTGCAATGCGAGAAGTGTGAAGATTGATAATATCGACGATCGCAACATATTCGATCTGCCGTTGAACCAATATGCTTCTACCTATTCCACAGGAATGAAAAAGAAGCTGGCACTTACCGCTATTTTGCTTCAGGAGAACAGCTGTTTCATTCTCGACGAACCATTCAACGGAGTTGACATTCAGAGTAATATCGTTCTGACTGAAATCATTCTGAAGCTGAAGGAATTGAATAAAATCGTTATTATTTCATCACATATATTTTCAACTTTAAACGATACTTGCGATCAGATTTTCCTGATTGAAAAAGGCGAACTGGTGAAAACCGTACCCAAGGGCGAATTCAAAAATCTGGAAGATTCCATGAAGGAAAAAGCAATAGGCAGTAAGATTGAAAAATTGGGGTTGATTTGAGAACCTAAATTGAAAACCAACAGATGGAAAGTTCCGTTATATCCTCTGAAATCAATCAAGAGTTAGAAAGAAAATCTTAAAAGGATGAATGACAACGATACCAAACGACTCTCGCGGCTCACAGCTATCTTAACTCAGCTGCAAACCAAGCGTTTGTTGACTTCAACTGAATTGGCGAAGAAATTTTCCGTGAGCACAAGAACAATCTACAGAGACATCCGGGCATTGGAAGAAGCCGGAGTTCCGATTGTGACGGAAGAAGGAAAAGGATATTCAATTATGGAAGGTTACCGGATTCCACCCATAATGTTTACCGAAAATCAGGCAAACGCTTTTATTTTGGCCGAACAGCTGGTTTTAAAGAACAAAGACGCTTCGTTTGTAAAAGATTATTCGGAAGGAATAGAGAAAATCAAAGCGGTTTTGGGAAACAGCGTGAAAGACAAGGCAAATTTGCTTTCTGAAAGAACACTTTTCAGCCAGAACATCCATAATGAGAGAACAAGCAATAATCTTTCTGTGCTTCAGTTTGCACTTACCAATCTGGTGCTGACAAAAATCGATTATTCCAATGCAGAAGGAGAATCATCAACCCGGTTTATAGAACCATTCGCCTTACTAAGTACTGAAAATTGGTTGTTGGTAGCTTTTTGTCGTAA
>CBFGMW010000642.1:0-1659 GCA_965649925.1 uncultured Fluviicola sp. | reverse complement strand
CAAATAGCCTCATTGATATTGAAGAATCTCGCCCCAAAAGCGGTTTCTTCCAACGCACTTATGACAATTGTGAGTTTTACATGGTTGATCATGTGGTTGAAGGAAAATACAATGTTCCGGGAGCATGCTTTATTGAAATGGCCCGACAGGCAGCAGCATTCGCTTACCCGGACAAGATCGCTGTAAAACTGACGAATAATTTCTGGGCAAAACAATTGTCTTCTGATGGCCCGGCATTTATCGCAAATATTCAACTAAAAGATGCTGGTGACCGAAGTACTTATGAAATTTTCAGTGTCGACGAAAGCGAATCAAAAATCATTCATGCCACCGGAGAAATCCACTACAACGATGAAACCTCATTGTTCTACAAGAATGATGAGCAGCTCGATTTGGAGACAATACGTAAGCGTTGCGGGAAAAAGAGTTCCAGGGAACAGGTTTACGAACAGATCCATGCTGAAGGACTGATTGTTGGACCAAGTTTTATGCCCATGCAGGAAATGTACAGCAGCGAAACCGAAGCATTATCGCATTTATTGCTCCCAGAATCAATAACCGCAACCTGGAACGATTATTTGCTCCATCCAACAACCTTAACGGGTGTTTTTCAAACAGCTCTGATTAATAACCGTTTTTTTGGCGACGATGCAATGGAGTTTATTCCAATGGCTATAGAAAGTTTAGAATTAAAAAAACTAATCCCAACCTCATGTTATGTGCATTCAAAGCTGAATACTGCGCAATCAAAGAGTGATTTTAAGAAATTTGATATCACTGTTTGCGATGAGAACGGGGAGGTGCTTTTAAAACTTTCCAATCTTATCCTTAAAGCAAAGCCGGCGTCTGTTCTGGCAACAAAATCACAGAAACAACAAGAAAATAAAAAAATAACGACATTGGAACTGGGCGTTGCCACAATGAATGAAATACGCGATTTACTCTCGCCGACATTTGGTCTAACGTCTTCAGAAATTGATGATCACACAGAATTTGAACAGTACGGTATCAATTCTGTTATGATTCTGGAGTTAAATAAAGTGTTCGAAGAAGCGTTTGGAGTGGGTTTGTCAAAAACGTTGTTTTTTGAATATCAATCCTTATCCGAACTCACCACCTATTTACTCGAAGAGTATCCGGAAATAATGAGCAAACGGCTTTCAGTCAACAACAGCCATCTACCCGAAGAGAATTTAGATCAAAAACCGTTTTCTCAACCAATGGAAACGGTTTTAGAAACAGATCATACTGCGATTACTACTTTACTGAAAGAAATGCTTTCACCCGCATTTGGTCTTAGCGTTGCAGAAATGGATGAGGATATTTCATTCGACGAATATGGAATCAATTCAGTTATGATTCTGGAGTTGAATAAGGTGTTTGAAGTGAAATTTGGAGTAGGTCTTTCGAAAACGTTATTTTTCGAATATCAAACGATCTCTGAACTGGCTGTTTATTTTTCCGAGGAATACGGTCATTTGCTACCTTCAAAATCTCCGGAAACAATTTCTAACAGCTCAGACTCCATTGTGTCAGAGCCAACAGTTGTGATCAATAACAAGTCGAGCATTGAAGCAATACAACCAATAGTAGAACAAAAAACAACACTTACAAATTTAAAACAAGGTGAATTTCAGCAAAATGATATTGCAATTATCG
>CBFGMW010000641.1:0-1661 GCA_965649925.1 uncultured Fluviicola sp. | reverse complement strand
CCCGAATCTGGTGCTCTCCGATTGTTTGATTGATAGAGAAGGAAATTATTGGTTTTCTACCTTGCAGTCTGGTCTGATCCGTGTTCCTAACCTGGAATATAGCGTTTGGAACAACTTTCAGAATAATAAATTGATCAAACTTACTACAAACGGGAAACAGATTTACTTTGCAACCGCCAATGGTGATATTGGTGCGCTGGATCTCACTTCCAAAGTAATTCGGTTTTTACAGCAGGGCACCAATTCGAATGTTCAAACCCTGGCCTATTCTACGGAAGACAAATGCGCCTATTTCTACACAGACAGAAACCTGTATTCACTTCATGGTGGATCTATTCGGTTAAAGATCCAGGAAGCCTTGCCAACCAAGCATTTTATAAAGCTCAGGGACCGTTATTTACTATGTTCTTCATTTGGGGCAGATGTTTGTAAGCTTAATGGCAATTTTCCTTCGGAACGATTAACAGAATTTTGGTCGCGTGAAGCAAAATACGATGAGCGTAACAATTGCCTGTGGGTTGCTACCAATAACGGCTTGCTAAGGTTCAAATTCATCAAAGGGAAATGGAAACAGCAAAGAACTTTTTTCTGCGATAAACAAATTCTCTCCGTTGATCTTGACAAGTCCACTGGTCAATTGTTTGTTATTACTTTTGAAGGTAAACTATACTCTATTACTAAAAACCTGGAGCTAAAACAACTTCACACCAGTAAAAATGACGTACAATCTTACCGCGTTCAGTACTACAAAAACAAAGTTTATGTAGCCACAAATCAAGGGGTTTGGATCGTTGATCTGAAAAACGGAAAATTTAAAGAACCGAACGTTTTTTCAGGTCTGGCTTCCAACAATGTTCAGGATCTCGTTATTGCTAATGAAACAATGTGGCTCGCAACCGGAAAAGGACTTCAAAAAATTCCGCTGAATGCTTTTCAGGAACAAACCCGGCCTGAGATCTATCTGAAAAACGAATACTTCAATCGGCAAAATGTCCGGTTAGGCTTTGGTAAAACACTTATTCTCTTTCCCGAAACGAACGCATATTCGAGTAATGGTAATTTTCAATATGCTTACAGTATAAACGGTAAAGACACATGGACAAAACTTCCGGGATCAATAAATCAGATCGAACTACAGAATATTCCCTCAGGAAACTTTAAAATTGAACTGAAAGTCATTGATCATCTCGGCCAGGATTCCGCAAATACTATTTTGATCAAAGGTTATTCCTCGCCGCCTTTTTGGTTTACCTGGTGGTTCATTCTACTGGAAATTTTATTGTTCCTCGCTTTGGTGGTTTTCTTTTTCAAACGACAATTGTCTAAGCGCCAGAAAGAATTTCAATACCAGCAAGAATTGAACTCATTGAAACTTACAGCGATCAAATCGCAAATGAACCCACATTTCATTTTCAATGTGTTGAGTTCTATCAAAGGGTACATTTACGAAAACGACCGACAACGCGCAACGGCGTATTTAGATGATTTTTCCGATCTGATGCGTTCTGTTCTTGAAATGAGCGAAGTGCATTACGTAACCATTGCAGATGAACTGAAATTGCTCAAATTGTACATTGACCTGGAAGGAATGATGCTGGAGGAATTCAGTTGTGAAATTCAAATTAACGAAAACGTAGATACAGGTGCAATTTACCTTCCTT
>CBFGMW010000640.1:0-1661 GCA_965649925.1 uncultured Fluviicola sp. | reverse complement strand
TTCTTCCAAAGTGTTCAGTTCTACCTGAAATTGATTGTTGCATTTATTCCGGCAGCTGTTTTGGGAGTTTTGCTCAATGATCAAATTGAGGCGATGCTGGAAAGTCCGCTTACAGTGGCAATTTCACTGGTGGTGGGTGGAGTTATTTTACTTTTTGTAGACCAATGGTTCAACAAACCACGGATCGACACGATGCCCGAGATGACTTACTGGGATGCTTTTAAGGTCGGATGTTTTCAATGTCTGGCAATGATTCCCGGAGTTTCACGTTCAGGAGCTTCTATTGTTGGAGGTATGAGCCAGAAACTAAGTAGAAAACTGGCTGCAGAATTTTCATTCTTCCTGGCTTTACCAACAATGCTTGGTGCAACAGCAAAGAAAACCCTCGATTATTTCGAAGCACACGACAAACTATCAGGCGAAGAAATCAATTTACTGATTGTTGGGAACGTTGTAGCTTTTATTGTTGCGATTCTTGCTATCAAAGGTTTCATTGGTTTCCTGAATAAACACGGTTTCAAATTGTTTGGCTGGTACCGGATTATTGCCGGATTGGTAATCATCATCCTTTTGGTTTCAGGAATTAATCTCAAAATAGTATAATGCTGACCGAATTCGCTCTTGGAGCTACCATTTTGGTCGACAAACCGCTGCATTGGACTTCCTTTGATGCCGTAAACAAACTGCGCTGGCATTTACGCACGCGACTTGGTGTGAAGAAAATCAAGGTTGGTCATGCCGGAACACTTGATCCACTTGCAACCGGGTTACTGGTTATCTGTATCGGGAAGCACACCAAACTGATTGAAGGACTGACCAACGATTCAAAAACCTATACCGGAACATTCCTGCTTGGAAAAACAACCCCGTCGTACGATTTGGAAACCGAATACAACAACGAATTTCCTACCGAACATATTACGGCAGAAATGCTGGAAGAAGTCCGGCAAAGTTTTATTGGTTCGCAGCAGCAAATTCCACCCTTGTTTTCAGCAAAGCAGGTAAATGGAAAACGCGCTTACGATTTGGCGCGCGCCGGAGTAGAAATGGAGTTGAAATCAAACACGGTAGAAATCTTCGATTTTAAAATTGATGCAAACCGTTTTCCGGAAATAGATTTTGAAGTAACCTGCTCGAAAGGAACTTATATTCGCTCATTAGCACATGATTTTGGTAAAAAATCAGGTTCCGGAGCAGCACTCATTGCCCTGAGAAGAACAGTCTCAGGCGATAGCAACATTTCAGATTCGAAAAGCGTGGACGAATGGATCGAGTTCTTCAATACCGCACCGCTTTAACCGAAAACAGGAATTAATTTACAGGTTGTAGATAAAGTTCACAATTAGTATCTTTGCCCACTCTTATATTTAAATATTCGCTCAACAGATGGATAAAATGAAACTTTCCGAATTCAGCTTTGATCTTCCCGAAGAATTAATCGCTGAATATCCAAGTAACAACCGTGATGAAGCCCGCATGATGGTAATTCACACGAAAACCGGCAAAATTGAGCACCGTTTATTCAAAGACATTATCGAATACTTCAGCGAAGGCGACGTAATGATCACGAATAACACTCGCGTTTTCCCTGGCCGTATGTACGGAAACAAGGAAAAAACAGGTGCCAAAATTGAAGTATTCCTGTTACGTGAGTTAAATCG
>CBFGMW010000639.1:0-1685 GCA_965649925.1 uncultured Fluviicola sp. | reverse complement strand
CTGCTCCATTGGAAGAAAATAATCCGTAACATGCAGTTGCGCCTAATTGTGGAGCTGTTGGGCCATTCAAAACAGCGCTTCCGCAACCAATAGGTGTGTAAGCCATCATTCCGTTCAGAGTTATTGCACCTGCGGTAGAAAATGCGCGGCCCTCTAATGTATCACCAATTGTCAAATCAATAGAAGCGTTGTTCGCAATAATTGTTCCTGACATATATGTACCGGTGGCAAGAGTTACAGCGCCTTCAACTTTCCAAAATACGTTGCATGCCTGTGTACCATTGATCAGCTGCACTTTTGTTGCCGCCCCGCTCGCTAAAGTTCCGTCTATTTGGAAAATGAATACGGCGTTCGGATCGTTTTCGCCATCCAGGGTAAGTATTCCATTGATAGTTGTGTTTCCGGAAATTGCATGAACTCCTGCAAGAAGAACCTGGCCGCTTCCCAGTGAAGGAGCAGGTGAGTTTGTTGGAATTGCAACGTCGAGTTGATTGTATGCTGATAAAACATCAACTGCACATTGTGCGGTAGCAGCATCACCATTATGCATGGTACCATTTACATTTCCAAATCCGGTTACCGGACCATTGTTGGATCCGACGTCTCCGGTAATTTGTGATGTTCCTGTATTTGTAATAGCGCCTGAAGTTGTATAGAGTGAGAAATTGGCGGAAGTTCCCAGTGTAGGAGATTGAGCAACAGATAAAAATGAAAAGGTACACGCTATAGCACACGTGAGTGCAGAGAGTAATTTATTTACCATAAAATGGGATTAATAGCGAAAGAATATTCGCCGGTGTAAAGGTCGTTTGATTGTGAAGATAAAGATTATACCATAAAACTTATAACTTACACAAATCACTGATTAACGCACTTGTTCTTCGATCAACTAGCGTTTCTGCCAATCAATTAAAGTAAAAACGAATCTTTGGTGATACTCTGCTGTTTCTTTCCTTCTACAAAATACATGTCAATTTCGCCTTTGTTTTTCGCGGGAATTTGTCCTCTGTATGTGCAATTGTAATGGTCTTTGATGAATTTGTAGGTTTCACCCGAGATATTGATTTTACCTTCTTCACTGCTGCTTTCCATTCTTGAAGCAGTGTTTACTGTATCTCCCCAAATATCATAGGCGAATTTTTTCACACCCACAATTCCTGCAACAACAGGACCGGAGTGAATTCCAATACGAATTCGGAAAGCCAATGCGCCTTTTGCTTCTTTCCTTAAAGTGAGTTCCCGCATAAATGCCTGAATTTCCAATGCTGCGTTCACAATGTCAGTTGCATGAGAAGTATTTTCAATCGGTAAACCTCCAACAGCCATATATGCATCACCAATGGTTTTAATTTTCTCAACACCGAATTTCTCGGTGATCTTGTCGAATTCACGAAAACACTCGTCAATTTCTGCTACCAGTTCTTTTGGTGTCATCTGCTCGGCGATTTTTGTGAATCCAACGAAATCTGTAAAAAGAACAGAAACATTATTGTACAATTGTGCATCGGCAGATCCTTTTGCTTTCAATTCGCTTGCTACTTCTTCTGGCAGAATGTTATGAATCAGATCCTCTGATTTTTGTTTTTCAACGGTAAGCAGTCCGTTGAGTTTTCGCTGTCTTCTGTTATTAGAAACAATAAAGCCTATTACGATAAGTAACAGAACAATTCCACCCGCAAAATAGA
>CBFGMW010000638.1:0-1687 GCA_965649925.1 uncultured Fluviicola sp. | reverse complement strand
CAATTGCGAGGGCAAAGATAGTAATAGAATTCAATCTGCCAAAAAAAAGGTCAACATTTTAGTTGCTTGCGTATCTTTGTACTTCATGATGAAAGAGGATAACGTGGTGAACAGAATAACTTTAGACGCCGGAAATACGCGAATAAAATGTGGTTTATGGAACAATGATTCACTGCAATCAGTCGTTGCTTTTAGCACTGTGGAAGATCCTGAGCTTCGAAAACTGGCTTCGGAGCACGTCCAAACTCCATGTATTATATCGTCTGTTTTGTCATACGAAGAAACGTCTGCATTACACCGGCTTTTTCCGGGAGCAGTTTTGTTCACACACCAAACACCAATTCCTCTAAAGAATAATTACAGGCAGCCGGAAACGCTCGGGATCGATCGCCTGGCAAACGCAATAGGAGCTTTCCATACCGCAAAAAAAGCCGCGCTCGTTATTGACCTTGGAACCTGTCTGAAAATTGATCTGGTGGATAAAAATGGTATTTACCAGGGTGGATCAATCAGTCCGGGATTGAATATGCGCTTGAAAGCCCTGCATGAGTTTACTGGTCGTTTGCCCTTACTGGAACCGCATAAAATAAATCTTTTAGGCGGACAAACAACCGAGGAATCCTGTCTTTCCGGAGTGTTAAATGGAATGACTTATGAAATAGAAGGCTTTTATTTACGTTACAGTCAATTATACCCGGAATTAACAATTTTTCTAACTGGCGGGGATGTTTCATACTTTGATTTAGACTTTAAAAACCCCATCTTTGCCAACGAAAATTTAACTCATTTGGGGTTATTACAACACTTCAACATACCCATGCATAAATATCTTCTTGTTGTTTTTCTTACATCCACAACGCTTTCCTTCGGTCAATCCTATTCTACAAATCCTTACAGCTCTTCCGGTCTTGGTGAAGAAGGAAGCTTAGGAGAAGCGGCGTTTGCAGCAGTTGGCGGAATAAAAAGTGTCATGGTTGATTCAAACCTCGTGAATTTTTACAATCCGAGCAGTTATGCATTTCTTGCGAAAGGCCAGCCGCTCATGAGTGTTAATATTGCCGGACGAATAAGCAAATTATCGCAGGGAAATATGAGCCAGACAAATGGCATCGGAAACCTCTCTCATATAGCACTTGCCTTTCCTATCGGGAAAAATTTTGGTTTTGCTTTCGGAATTACCCCTTTCAGCAGAAAGGGGTACAGCCTTACAACCAGTTCTTATGTTTACGACGATTCTGTTCGGTACCAATACCGTGGAGTTGGAACTACTCAGCGCGTTTTCACCGGATTATCCTATAAACTGATTAATACCCAACGCACTCAATTCGCTGTAGGAGGTAATCTATCATACATTTTCGGAACTGTTGGCAACGAGCGTTACTCGGCGTTTGAAGGTGTTTCTACTGCCGGATTAGATGAAACAGTACTAAGAATGAAAAGCATTTATTACGATTTCGGAACACATGCCAGAATTTATGTGGATTCAATGAAGCAGCATCAACTCATCCTGGGCCTGAATTTTGTTCCGGCTCAAACACTTACCGCAACACAGGATTACGCGTTGTATACCACAATCGGCTCTACCTTTAACCGCGACTCCATCTCTGACACAATAGTTTACAACATTGATCAGAAAGGAAGCATCACGTATCCTTCTACTTTCACCTTGGGTGGTGGATACAACTTA
>CBFGMW010000637.1:0-1694 GCA_965649925.1 uncultured Fluviicola sp. | reverse complement strand
TTTTTGAAAAATACGGCTAATTCGATAATGAACAGACTAGAAAACAGGACGACGAGTTAAATTTCCGTGTCACGAAAGCAGGTGGAAAGATCTTTTATGTTCACCATATTTCTGTTCAGTATTATGTACGAGCTAATCGGAAGCAATTGAAGAAACAATTTGCGCAATACGGTTACTGGAAGGTTTTTGTAAACAGAAAACACAAATCGGTAACAACGCTTCGTCAGCTAATTCCCCCTTTGTTTGTGCTTTATCTGATGTTATTGCCTTTTCCGTTTATTTTTTCATGGGCAGCCGGATTAATAGGCACAGTTCCGTTGGTATTGTATTTCCTGATGAGTTTCCTGGTTTCTGTTAAACAGGCCACATCCGTAGATGAGTTTTTCCAGTTTTTCCGGATCTTTCCCATTATTCATATTAGTTATGGAATGGGGTATTTGAAAGGGATAATCCATTTTATGATTCTGAACAGAAAACCGTCTCAGAAAGCAAATCAGCTTACGAGGTAAGGTTATGTTCCAACCATTCCAGGTTTTTTTGATCTTCTTGCCATGAAGAACTGTTTGCCGCTTCATTCTTATGCTTTTAATAGCTTTGATTCAGAGTTGTACAGTTGAAAAGCGATTGTACAATAGAGGGTTTCATGTAGAATGGAAGAAACGCTTCAAAAAGAATGATCACTCAATTGTTACAGAAAAGAAACTGGTTAAAAGCGAGGGTATTAAAGAAGAATTTGTGAGTGAGGGATACATAATTGAACATTCTCCTGAACAAGCTTCCGATTCACTTCAAATCCGAAACCCAGGCAAGCAAATTGGTCAGCCGGCGCATGATCAATCTATGGAAGTTAAAAAGGAACCCCCGTTTTCTTTTTCTAAACAATCTAAAACTGAGAAAAAGGTGCCCGGATATAAAAGACTGCTGAAAGCGAGTAGAGGCGGGTTTCTAAGATCTGTGTTTGCTGTTCTGCTGATCATTCTCATCCTGCCGCTATTTTTCCTGGTGATTTTTTCTTCCGGTGTATCCCTGGATCTTATATTGTTGTGGCTTTTTGGAATCTTAATGGTTGCGTTAATTATTTTCTTTATCGTAAGAATGATCTTAACGGCCGTAAGATATTGAAAACAGTAAACTTTGCTTAGACCAATGGAAACCTCGTTTCGATTGTGTTATCACTGTGCCTTACAAGATATTTTCTACCTTTGAGCTAAATTCGTTTTCATGATTCCATTTTCTCCGCCACGTATTGATCAACTCGTAATTGATGAAGTAACAGCCGCGCTTACATCGGGTTGGATCACTACTGGCCCGCGTACCAAATTGTTTGAAAAACAACTGACAGAATACTGTGGTAACAAATGTACAGTTGCTGTTTCATCCTGGACTGCCGGAATGGAATTATTGTTGCGCTGGTGGGGCATTGGTCCGGGCGATGAGGTGATTATTCCCGCAATTACTTACTGCGCATCTGCAAATGTGATTGTACATACCGGCGCTACGCCTGTGATGGTAGATTTGGATCCAAAAGATTTCAATATCTCCGTTGAAGCAATTCGAAAGGCTATTACACCGAGAACAAAAGTCATTATGCCCGTTGATATAGCCGGACTTCCTTGCGATTACGATGCGATCTACGCTATGATTCAGGAACCTGAAATTGCCGCACTTTTTAAGGCTTCAAATGAAAAACAGGA
>CBFGMW010000636.1:0-1704 GCA_965649925.1 uncultured Fluviicola sp. | reverse complement strand
TTTTCAGTCCTTTATTCGTTCCAATCGGAGCACCAAGCGGCATGACAGCAGCGGTTCCTGCATCTTCGAGGCGTTTACACAAAACCGGATCAGCATGAATGTAGGGCAGAACCACAAATCCCAGTTTTGCCAGTTCTTCAGTTGCTTTTAATGTTTCAATCGGATCCGGAAGCAAATATCTCGGATCCGGGTGAATTTCGAGTTTCAGCCAGTTCGTTTCCATTGCTTCGCGTGCCAATTGTGCAGCAAAAACGGCTTCTTTAGCGTTTCTTGCTCCCGAAGTATTTGGTAATAAATTTATATGACTGTGTTTCAAATGCGATAGTAAATCGTCGGTTTCCGTTTCCAGATCAACGCGTTTCAATGCCACTGTCACCAATTCGGAAGCCGAAGCTAAAACAGCCTGCTCCATTTGCAAAGAAGAACCAAATTTTCCGGTTCCTAAAAACAAACGCGACTTAAACTCTTTATCTGCTATCTTAAGCATAATTCAATTTTTCTTCAATTTGACTAACTAATTTGGCTCGTGAGGTCGAATTGGTAATCATTCCTGAAACAGCAATCCCATAAACTCCTGTTTTTCGAAGTAATTCCACATCATTTCCAACGATTCCTCCAATTGCATAAATCGGAATGGATAAACCAAGTATTTCAAGCTCCTTTCCTACTCTTTGGTAACCTTCGAAACCTAAAAGCGGACTCAATTTTTCTTTTGTCTCAGTATAACGTAACGGTCCAAGTCCAACATAATCGCATTTTTCTTCAATTCGCTGTAAAACATCTTCCAGGGTATTTGCGGTTCCACCAATAATTTTGTCGAATCCAAGCCAATCTCTTGCTTCTTTCACCGACATATCGTCTAAACCTAAATGAACACCATCAGCGGCAACTTTCAACGCTAATTCAACAGAATCATTAATGATCAATGTTGCATTTGCCTGATTGCACCAGTTTCGGGCTTGTTGTGCAACTTCCATAATTTCCTCTTTTGTACCATTTTTATAGCGCACCTGAATGAATTTACATCCAGCCTCAAGGGCATCGAGAATGTTTTTCTTCTGCTCATCAACTGTTTGACCTTGTGAGATATATTGTACTCTATGCAACATGATAAGCTAATAAATGTGAATTACTTTTTAATCTGTTTTCAATATACTGTTTGCCGGATTTACATGATTCCACAAGAGAATTACCCAACGATAAATTAGCGGCTATAGCCGCTGAAAGAATACAACCTGAACCATGTTTAGCAGAAAAATCTCCCTCTCCACCCACAATTTCCGTTGCTGCTTTCTTTTCGATCAACAAATCCAACCCAAGTTTCACAGAACTGTGTCCGCCTTTCAGAAGAACAGCACAATTTTCACTTAATGAAAAAGCCGATTCAATTTCGTCCTCGTTATTCCCCAGTATTCTCGCTTCATTCGTATTCGGAGTAACTAGAAATATCCTTTCCAAAATTTCGTCCAGCAACGAACGCTCTATTGTTTTATGCAGTACTTTCCCTGAAGAAGCAGCAATAACAGGGTCCCAAATGATCTTGCAGTTACTCTGTCTGTTTTTAATGAACAAACAGATTTGTTTCAATACTTCGAGATTTTCTACAATTCCAATCTTCACGGCCTTTACATCGTATTTACTAAAAATCGGCTCCATTTGAGCTTTCATTCCATTGAAACACACCCATTCAACAGCTTTAAAATC
>CBFGMW010000635.1:0-1709 GCA_965649925.1 uncultured Fluviicola sp. | reverse complement strand
CTGCGCGCACAATTGAGCACCACAAAGTATTGAGGCTAAAACCGTTAAGACAATTTTTATTTTCATTAATCTAAATTAAGAAAAAGGACGTTTAATACCTCCAAATCAATAGAATATTCACCGAATAGGTGTCTACCATTTATTAAACTGTTTTTTTACAAAAAAGTTGCTCGTAGCAACCCAAAGTTAGCCCGAAGTTTTCTTATGAATCGATTTAGTTGTTGTACCTTTGCACCACAGTTTATACAGTTATGAGTGATGCCATAAAACATGAGTGCGGAATTGCACTTGTTCGCTTAAAAAAACCACTTCAATTTTATCTCGACAAATACGGTACTGCGTTTTACGGAGTAACAAAATTGCACTTGCTGATGGAAAAGCAGCAAAACCGAGGTCAGGATGGTGCGGGAGTAGCAAACATTAAGTTGGATATGGCTCCGGGGGAAAGATACATTTCCCGGTACAGAAGCATCGATCAAAAACCAATTCAGGATATCTTTAATCATATCAACGAACGATTTTACCAAATTGGTGAAGAGGACCCGGATAAACTAAAAGATGTTGAATACCTGAAAAAAAATGCCGGTTTTACAGGCGAATTATTTCTTGGTCACCTACGTTATGGAACTTTCGGAAGAAATTCTATTGAAAGCTGTCACCCGTTTCTTCGCCAGAACAACTGGATTACGAGAAACCTGGTGGTTGCCGGGAATTTCAACCTGACAAATGTTGACGAATTATTCGATGTATTACTGGAAATTGGTCAGCATCCAAAAGAAAAATCGGATACGGTTACAGTACTTGAAAAAATTGGTCATTTCCTGGATGTAGAAAACGACGAATTGATCGCACAGTACAAACAACTGGGATACAAAAACCCTGAGATTTATAAGCGCATTGCAGAAAAACTGGACATTGTACGCATCTTAAAACGTGCTTCTGAAGTTTGGGACGGCGGTTACGCTATGGCTGGATTATTCGGACACGGAGACGCATTTGTTTTGCGTGATCCAAACGGAATCCGTCCCGCATATTGGTACGAGGATGATGAAGTTTGTGTGGTTGCTTCTGAAAGACCTGTCATTCAAACAGCTTTCAACGTAAAAGCAGAAACGGTAAAAGAACTGACTCCGGGACACGCTTTGATCATCAAAAAATCAGGTATTGTTTCTGAAGTTGAGATCAACGCACCTCGCGTTCCGAAAAAATGTTCATTCGAACGCATCTATTTCTCTCGTGGGAACGATAGTGAAATCTATAAAGAACGTAAGAATTTGGGTCGTTATATTGTACCGAATGTCTTGAAAAAGATCGGATACGATATTGAAAATTCAGTTTTCTCGTTCATTCCGAATACAGCTGAAAGTTCGTTCTATGGAATGATCAAAGGATTGGAATTGTATATGAACGACCAGAAGCTGAAAGCGCTGATGGCCATTGATGGCAAACCGACAGAAGAACAACTGAAAGAGATTCTTTATAAACGAGCACGCATCGAAAAAATAGCCATTAAAGATGCAAAAGCCCGTACTTTCATTACTCAGGATGATGCACGTGACGACATGGTTGCCCAGGTTTACGATATTACCTACGGAACTGTTTACGACGGGAAAGACAACCTGGTAATTATTGACGACAGTATTGTTCGCGGAACAACCTTGAAACAAAGTATTCTTCGAATTCTGGACCGATTAAATCCGAAACGCATA
>CBFGMW010000634.1:0-1716 GCA_965649925.1 uncultured Fluviicola sp. | reverse complement strand
TTATTTTTCTTGCCACGAATGCACGAATGAATAACCAAATTGAAGGGGATAAATCTGCACTAATTGTTGGCATTGCCGACAGTATTCGTGTTATTGTTTACTTGATAAAACAATAATACTTAATATTCAAGCTTTAGCTTCGCTGAACTTTGTTTCGTGGCCGTGATCAATTCCGAACGAGTACTTCCCTCTGTGGATATGGAATATGAATATTATTCTGGCGGAATAGCAAGTCTATTTCGTAGCGAATCTCTGATTTGTAGCTGTTGATATCCCAGTTTTGATCGGCCCAGAAGATGAGTTCCATCTGTAATCCGTTTTCACTGAAATCATTTAGACGAACTTCAATTTTCTCTTCTTTATTCACTTTTGGGTGCGATTTGGCAGCTTGTTCCAAAAGTGATTTCACTAATTCCAGATCGGCTCCGTAGTGAACCGTTAAATTGATCCTAAAACGCGAAAGGGTAGAACCGTGGCTCCAGTTTTCAATATATTCCTGCGTTAATTTCGTGTTTGGAACAATGAGAACGTTTCCGTCGCGGGTTTGAATTTGTGCTGTACGGATATTGATTTTCAGAACTTTCGCAACAATAGATTCAATCGATTTTCCGTCGTGCATTTCAATTACATCGCCAACGCGAATACTTCCCTCGAAAAGAAGCACGAAACCCGAAAACATGTCTTTGAAAACATCCTGAAGACCAAGTCCCAAACCAACTAACAAAGCGGCAGAACCTCCTAAGAAAAGCGATGGTTCAACATCCAATGCACCTAAAGCGCCAATAATTGCGATGGTGTAAATAATGTATTTCGCAACCTGAATAGCAACAAATTCCTTTCCCTTGCTGAGTTTTCCTTCCTTCTTGAATCGGCGCTGCAAATAAAGCTGAACGATATTCAATACGACTTTCGCTCCGAAGAAGATTCCAACTGCCAGTACCAGGTTTTCAAAGGTCAGTTCAATTTTGGAAGTCTTGATGAATTTATAGGTCAGGAAATTGGCAAATGTTGCACCCGGATTGTGTCCGTTGTTTATTCTGAAGCTTAAGAAAGATAAATATGCTGCAAGAACATAAACCAGCTGGCTAAAAATCTTCAGATAGGTTTCGCGTTTTGCATCCAGACGAATGTTAGCTTCACTCAGGTATTTCTTCAGAAGTCGCTGAATAATGCGGCGAACTTTGATGGAAAGATAAATGAGAACGGCGATAATGATGATATTGAGTTTGCTCACCCAATACGGACCAAATTGAAAATGATTCTCAGTTAAAAACTCCATTATGGTAAAATTATTCGTCCTAATTGATTCGAGATTTCTTGTTTTATTCTGTTCAGAACAATTTGTTCAGAAAGGAGATCCATTACTTTTTCAAAATCGCCCTCATCAGTTGCCGTCTGTAATTCGACATTGATTTCTTCGTTTCTATTCAAAATCACGCGATTTTTGAAGCAAAAAAGTGAATCGTAAATCAATTTTTTCAATTTATCGACTTCCTGCACGGTTTCCACGTTGTATTTCAAAAGCCACTGCGGGCTTAGTTCGTAATGCTCCGATTCAATTCCAACTACCCACTGCACAATTTCCTGGTCAGGATGTTTCATCCAGTAAGACGTTTTGTACAATGTTTTTGATTCCAATCCTTCGTTAATATGATTGAAAATGCGTTGGAACAGCGGATATTTAAACGTCAAATCGTCTTTCAGTAATTCATGAAC
>CBFGMW010000633.1:0-1719 GCA_965649925.1 uncultured Fluviicola sp. | reverse complement strand
TTCCGGAGAAAATGCAGTTTGCAGGACAAACGATTATTCTGAAAGACGAAGACCTCCGCGAACGTTTAGACAGAGAAATTTTAGTCATTGCTTATTATCAAAGCCAGACAAGCGGATACTTCAAACGAGCAAACCGTTATTTTCCGGAAATTGAGCGTATTCTGAAAGAAGAGGGTATTCCCGAAGATTTCAAATACCTGGCTGTTATTGAAAGCGGCTTGCAGCAGGCGGTTTCGCCGGTTGGAGCACAAGGATTCTGGCAGTTTATGCCAACAACAGCTAAACTGCATCATTTAGAAATGAGTACTGAAGTCGATGAGCGTTTGAATATTGAGAAAAGTACACGTGCGGCCTGTGAATTTTTAAAGCAGACCAATGAAAGTTTCAATGATTGGGTACTTACTTCAGCAGGTTACAATCGCGGGCCGGCAGGAGTACGTTCTGATATGGCGTGGCAGGGAACAGAGCATTATTTCGATACTGATCAGAACAGCGAAACAGGGAGATATGTATTCCGGATCCTGGCGATGAAACTCATCATGGAAAACCCGGAAGCTTACGGTTATTATCCGAAGCAAATGGAACTTTATGATCCAATAGAAACTAAAAAACACACCGTTAGTTCTTCCATTCCTGATCTTTCCGAATGGGCGCTGCAAAAGGGTTATAATATCAAGATCCTTCGCAAGCTGAATCCATGGCTTTTAACAACCAAATTAACGATAAAAGGCAAATCTTACCAAATCGAACTTCCTGCAAAAAGCACCAATTTAAAACCGTATAAAGCGTACCTTTAACTCATGTCAAAAGAGAATACCAATCAAGAAGAAAATATAGAAGTTTTTGGTGCCAGAGAACACAATTTAAAGGACGTAAACCTGACTATTCCACGCAATAAACTGGTTGTTTTTACCGGTTTAAGCGGAAGTGGAAAATCGTCTTTGGCATTTGACACCATTTTTGCCGAAGGGCAGCGCAGATACATAGATACCTTTTCTGCATACGCACGCCAATTCCTGGGCGGTTTGGAACGCCCGGATGTTGACAAGATCGAAGGACTTTCACCCGTTATTGCCATTGAACAAAAAACAGTTTCCAGAAGTCCGCGTTCTACAGTTGGAACCATTACGGAGATATACGACTTTCTAAGACTTTTCTACGCACGCGTAGGAACTGCGGTTTCATACGTTACCGGAGAGAAGATGGTAAAATACTCCGACGAACAAATTACCGATCTGATCATTGAACAATTCGAAGGAAAAAAAGTAATTATCCTCGCTCCAAAAATTCGCGGACGAAAAGGTCATTACCGTGAATTGTTCGAACAATTACAAAAATCAGGTTACACCAAAGTACGCGTTGACGGCGAACTGAAGGATCTTGAAAAAGGAATGCGTTTAGATCGCTACAAAATTCACGACATCGAATTAGTGGTAGACCGCATTTTAGTTCAGGCTTCAGACAGAAAACGATTATATGACTCTATTGTTTCTGCCATGAAATTAGGTGGAAAAAGTATGATGGTAATGGATTTTGAAACAGAAAAAGCACGCCATTTCTCGCGTTTGTTAATGTGTCCTACTTCAGGAATTTCATACCCGGAACCAGAACCTGCCCTGTTCTCATTCAACTCACCGTACGGAGCTTGTCCGGAATGTATGGGCCTGGGCGAAATTGCAGAAATTGACCGTGAAAAAGTAATCCCGAATCCTAACTTAA
>CBFGMW010000632.1:0-1726 GCA_965649925.1 uncultured Fluviicola sp. | reverse complement strand
GCAGTGAAATACGCCATTGCGGGTTCTCTTTCACAAAGTCTATGATGTTTGGCAATAACCGTTCCTGTTTTGACCATTCAGGTTGTAAATACAGTTTACAGTCTTTGGTTACTTTTTTTGCATGATCCTGCGCCCACTGGAAGTCACTTTTATTGAAGATCACCACTTTCAGCTCGTTTGCTTTGGCATAAGCTTCCTCAACCGGGGCTTTGAATTTCTTCGGTGAAAAGGTGTACCAATCAACATTTCCGCGTAAAGGATGCGCGCCCGATGTTTCAATGGCTACTTTCTTCCCGATTTGCTGAAGCGCCTCCACCAGCGGAGTTAAGTCATACATGGCAGGTTCCCCGCCTGTAATGACTACCAGTTCATTCGGATAAACTTTTACGAAGTCGATCAATTGTTCTATAGTGAAATGCGGATGAGCATCGGCATCCCACGATTCTTTTACGTCGCACCAAACACAGCCAACGTCGCAGCCTCCCAAACGAATGAAGTAAGCAGCAGCTCCGCTATACATTCCTTCGCCCTGAAGGGTGTAAAAATGTTCCATGATCGGATAAGAAACGGGACTGGAAATCGTCATACATCAAAAATACGTAAAGAGAATTGAAACTTCGACACGCTTATTAACCAATTGTTCACTTGAAAATAGAAAGCCACCCACCTTATTAGCTGCAAAGCAGCTTTCTCGAAAGCGTTGCTTTCTCTTCTCAAGGGAGGAAACTCTAATCCGCTTTCCCCTTTGAAGGGGGATTGAGGGGGATGGCAGAGCAAGTTTCAATTGAGTGGTTCCAAATCACTCAGCTGATCAATATTGAGAATAATCGTCCCGGTTTCATCGGCTGCGAAATTGCGTTTGAATTTCACTCCGCCAGCCCATTGATGCTCGGCATAAGAATGTTTTTTAATAACTGTCTGCGCATACGTTTCATCAAAAGCCTCAATGAGCACCAGTAATTCTGCCAGTCGGCCGCGGATATCTGAAATGCTTAATTCGTAGAACGGCGATTCTTCATCGATCAAATGTACCAGGGTCCAGGTTAAAGGAAAGTATTTCACAAAGCTAACCTGCAGCGGAACATTGTAGTATTTCCGGTGAAAACCACCTTTTTCACTGTTTTCCTCCACCATAGAAAGAAGCACGTCTACTTTCGTATTCAGTAAAACGCTGTTGCGGTGATTTACTATTTTGAACATCACAGCCGTTTTGTCGTTGTGCGGGGTGATGATGACATTGTGCGAGAATGCAATTTTGGTTGATGGCCGTGAAAAACGACCGTAAATAAGACCTGTTGCAATAGCAAAAGCGATTAAGCCGACAAAAGCTTCCATTGCAGCAATAAACGACGTGAGGTTTCCCTTCGGCGCAATTGCTCCGTAACCAACGGTAGTAAATGTTTGTGCGCTGAAATAGAATGTTGCAACAAATTCGTTTTGATTCGGATCTATTCCCTGCAGATGTTCAATTCCTACGAGGCAATAGATAGATGCGAAAATGACGTTTGCCAGTAAGAAGCTGACAACAAGGAAGATCCCGAATTTCCATGCGCTGATATCTACGAGGTATTTGTAGAAGTCTTTGAGCATGCGGATACTTCCGACACGTTTGATGTTGTAGGAACCGTCTTCGTTCAGGATGCGCTTGATATTCCTTTGGTAGGTAGTGCCCAAACCCGGATCCTGCGCTTCTGATTGTTTTATTTTATGTTGAGCCATGGATTAT
>CBFGMW010000631.1:0-1732 GCA_965649925.1 uncultured Fluviicola sp. | reverse complement strand
GCATATATGGACCAACACGGTGTAAATCAGTTTATTTCTGATGCGAATGAATATGGTGTTTTGTTTTACATCAATACTTTTTCAAAAGGTTCGATGTTTCAGAAAGACGATATCACTCAATTCCTGAAAGGATTAAACATAACCCCGAATGCAGCACATTTTCAACCCTGCTCCAATTCAGATATTTTAAGGCGAATGATCACCAACCTGATTGCTTCGTTTCAGCAAGTCGGTAATGTAGAAAAGGTGAATGAGCTGACAGAGTTACGAACCATTCTTGGGTAATTCTCAAAACAATGAATACCGTTGCTTATTTTGAAATCCAGTCTTCCGATCCTATTCGTGATAAGCTGTTTTACGAAACTGTTTTCGGCTGGAAATTCATAAAAGAAGAATTTGTTCCTATTGAATATTACCGGATAGAAACAGAAGGAATGTATGGCGGTTTATTGAAACGACCAGCTCAAATTCCACCATCTGAATGTGGAACAAATGCTTTCACATGTTCTATACAAGTTGTCAATTTTGATGAAACGGAGGCAATCATCCTGAAAAACGGTGGGAAAACAGCACTCCCCAAATTTGCCATTCCGGGAAGGTGCTGGCAAGGCTATTTTCTGGATTTAGACAATAACACTTTCGGGATTTTCGAGGTTGATGAGAAAGCTGGTTGATTATCGATTCTCAAAAACACGAGCTTGAAACTCGCGCTAGCACACGAGAATGCCGGTTAATTTCTAAAAGGCACGAGCCGAAGCCCGCGCCAGTTATCTTTAATTTGCGATTAGTTTCAAAATGCGCATGTGCAGCTGAATCAAAGTCAGATTCTGAATGGCAATTTTGGTGGTATTGGTTCTTAGATCTATGGAATGTATGTCGAAAGTCAACGATTCATGGTTCGGATAATCGGCTCTAAGCTTTCCGTTGATCTGTTCAACAAGTTCGCAAACGTGCTCCCATTTTCCCTGAATCGATCCATTCAAAATACGCGACATTGCTTCTTCCTTAGGCAATTTACTATACGCTTCATCTTCCGTCATCGCCTCGAATTCCTGCTTCGTTAATCCAGTCGAAGTGAGAATGATTAGCTCTTTCAATTCTGAGATAGACTCATCCAGTTTAACAACCTGTTTCTGCAAATTTGCTACATCGGCTTTGTTTGCGCTGACCGCATGGGGCTGGTCGATTTTCTCAACCTCCTCAGTCAATAAACGATAAGCCTGCTGATTCGACTCTTCCAGTTTTGTGGAATAACCTAAATTGTACATAGCGAATAACAATCCACCGCATGCCATCATTAAAACGGAATTAACCGTTGTATTGAATTTCAATTCAGGTCTCCTCACTCTGGAAAAGAAATAGAGCGGAACGTAAATGAATGTAAATCCAATCAATCCGCAAAGCATCAGAATATTGGCTCCAGGCCAGTGCATCATTTTGAACAAAAAGCCCAATGAAGTTCCAATTCCGATTAAAAAACCAAGGCTTAACACCCATTTATCGGTTTTACTCACTTCGTCCCTGAATTTCAGAGCAATCATTAATGGCAGAAATAGTAAGCTGAATATTGCGATTCCTAAAACGAATGCAATTCCTGCTCCTGGTAGATGGAGTACTTTCAGTACGGAACCCGTTAAGGTTAGTACTGCAGCTGAAAGTCCTGAGATATTTACTGTTTTTTTCATGGCGTAAAAATGTTTGAAGGTTAATAACAATTCTGTTTCCTCCTGAA
>CBFGMW010000630.1:0-1739 GCA_965649925.1 uncultured Fluviicola sp. | reverse complement strand
TCTCTCACTTGCTTCAAAATCTTGTCAAACTGTTCAAGCGCCATCAGACTGTTGCCGATCCAGACGCTTATTTTTTGTTTTTGAGCCTGGGTTATGGGTTTCCTGAAAATTTCGGCATACTGTTGTACAATACAATTCTGGTATTTGACATTCAGTAAGCGCAGCAAAATCTGCATCCTGTCGAGCGGCATAGCCTGTAATTCCTCAAAAGTGATGTTCCGCAGTGTTGAATCTTTGGCAAGAACAGTCAGTTCCGTTGAAACAGCGTAAAGAAAACTGATGCTTCCGATGAGGATTTTTGGCTTGTCTGCAGAATTGGTAATGCAGTTTTTCATGTAGAGCTGTTTGATAATATCGTCGTATGATAAACGGTTACTCACCATGTGTGAAATGTCGGCCGCCACCTTTAATAATTCCAGTTCATCGTCTTTATCTTCCGGAAGCCGCTCATCCAGCCATTCACTGTTGAGGATGTGCTCCGGCAGTTTTATAAAGTCTTCCGATAAGGCATATTTCCAGGCTGATCCCATGTTGGGAGCTTCGAAGATTTCGCCCGTTTTCAAAAGCTTGACCGTTTCGGGAAACGCCGTATTCAGTAATTCATAGCGTTCGGTATTGATGCGCATTTCTTCAAAGAACCACAGCACTGTTTCCTGTTTTACGCGTGAAGCGATATAGGTGGCAACGGCGTCGATCATCTCAGCTTCGGAAGGCATTTTCCATCCGGCAATTGATCCCGACGAATTATCGTCCGCTAAACTGATCTCGTAATTGTTATTCTGAATGTGGGATAACGTGTTTTCGAATTCCGCATTTTTGTATTCCACAGGATTTGAAAAAAGGAGTTTATACGGATTGGTTTCCGTAATCGCGAGCGAATCGAAGATCTGGATCAGTCTCGAATCGAGTCCGGTGATGAGGGTGTCATACGTTTTTACCAAATGCTCAAATTCAGCTTTGCTGTATACATTCAATGTGTCGTTCACTTTGGTTTTAGCTACCTTATCCGGAAATATATATGATTTGCCTTTGTCCAGGTAGTACAAGGAATCCTGGTAGGTGTGAGATGATTTTACGATTGATTTGAGATTCTCATGGATTGTCTGCAATTCTTTTGCCTGTGCCTTATAAGCTGAAAAGGCTTCATCATTGATCAATGATTCTTTGATCGTCTTCAGTTTCTTGTCGTTCGGGATATAGTTTGCCGCCGTTTGAATTTTACTAACCAGGTCCTGCAGTAAAGAATCCTGACCAATTACCTGGTAGAGATCGCTTGATTTATCTGTATTGGTATAATAGTACAGCTTGGCGATGAGGGCTTCAGCTTCTTTCTTTTTTTCGGCCTCCTCTTTCGCATTCAGTGTTTTCGGGAAATCTGATTTCCTTTTGAAATGATAAAGGTCCTGAGATAATGTATAAGCATTCACAAGAGAATCCTGCCCAAAAGATTCCGCAGAGAACAAAATAATAAAACCTAAAATGAGGAGCGATAAACTATTTTTCGCTCTGGCTTTCCATAGTGTGTAGTATTCCATAAGAAATAGTGTTTAGTCACCCCAAACATCACAAACTCAATCCTCATTATCAAGTGTTTGAACGGTTTTTTTCGTTTCAAGCCTCATTTACCGTATTTACCGCAACTTTTCTGCGGTTTACCGCAATGTTTTTTTAACAAGTGACTTTAAAATTGAACAATCCGGCTTCGGCAAATCTGCGGGCGGCAACGCAGCTTCCACACA
>CBFGMW010000629.1:0-1749 GCA_965649925.1 uncultured Fluviicola sp. | reverse complement strand
AATAAACAGAAGTCATTGTTTAACTCTTAATTGAAGAAAACTATTTTGTACAAGCTTATAATTCACCTATCTTTGTAGACATGTGGTCGTTGAATAATAAGTGTTGGTCGATAAT
This sequence comes from uncultured Fluviicola sp., assembly GCA_965649925.1. Lineage (GTDB taxonomy): Bacteria > Bacteroidota > Bacteroidia > Flavobacteriales_D > Crocinitomicaceae > Fluviicola. The sequence continues at coordinate 1,634 of CBFGMW010000629.1, read as the reverse complement.
TTTCGTTTTTTGCGCAATATTAATCGGTTGCACTCCGAACAAAGAACCTGCTAAATCCTTCAATAATTACAATCCAAAAAAAGCCCCTCTTCTCAATCCGTATTTCATTGAATTAACAGAAGATGCCCCTACCCGATTTGCCGACCTTTGGAACAGAAAGCTAATTAATGATCTTGCCATCAACGAAGTAGTACTGTATACTTTTGGTGGAAAAAATCCTTCCGACACTTTAGAAAAACGGGTTTTCATCTTCTCAGAACAAGGAAGAAACCTCGCTTACAAAGATTACAAATTTGACGAATCGCCTGGAATCTGGAGTCAGGGAGAACTGGTTTGGTCGAACAGCTACCACCATCTGAACATCCGTTTCAACAAACATTTCGGGATTAACCGGTTATCTACTGCATCAATCAGCAAGACAAAAGATGGCTTTCTGGTCTTAAAACGAAAAGCGCTTGATCGATTTGATACCACATTTGTAAGAGGAACCCTGGAGCAGCCTAAAAGCGTAGTCTCGAAAATTGGTAAGAACATATTCTCTATTGATGTTTTCTTGCCAACAGGAGCCAGTACAGAAGATATAAAAGCTGCATACGACTCACTCGCATACACCAGTGAAGATCTTATTTTTGCTCAGAAAAATGTAATTTTCGTTGAAAACAACAAACCCATCGGAGCATTTCTTCTAAACGAAGCTTTCAGCCAGGTTACACAAACCAAATTGTGGGAATACGACGGAAACGGAAATCTTACGTTGTATGAAGAATACATCGGGAACGCAACGGTTCGCTCTATCACCTGGACATACAGAGATGATTTACTTCCAAAAACCATTACTATTGGTCGAAAGCAGTATTTTTACGCCTACAAATAATCATGTACAGTAAAGAGCAGCTTCGGGAAATCAGAACACAATTTTGGGCCGATTTCAAAAAACACATGCAGAAACATCGCTCCAGTAACGGGCGAAGAATGAACTGGATCAATTATCCTTCAGAAGTTGACTTCATCTTTATTCGCCTGCACGCCGAAAATCACGGAATTGCTTTTTCATTTGATATACAGGGAAAAGATGCCGGAGTACGTGCTATTGTCTGGGAACAGATGACAGAACTGAAATCGGTACTCGAATCAGAAATGGGAACCGATGGAATGTGGCTGGAACATCAATTCTCTGAATCGGTTCCGGAATTCTCTTCTATTCGCTGGGAAAAAGACGGATTACGTTTTTCAAACCCGGCCCATCAGCAGGAAATCTTTGAATTTTTCGAAGACCGATTAGTAAAATTTGATGCTTTTTACCAGGAATTCAAAGACATCCTGATCACTTTAACAACCTAACCATCGGAATTGGTGCAATAAGTAAGAACATGTTCCGTTTTTGAAGAAAAACCGACTTAAATAACTTGTTAAAACCTTAAAAAAACTAAACTGATCAACTTTTGAACTTTGATGCTAATTTAAGTTCGTATTTTTAGCCCATGAAAAAAGGAATACTTCTCTTTGCACTTAGTGCTCTTGCCAATTACAACTATGCTCAAACCACCGTTTTCTCTGAAGATTTCGAAAGTGGCTTCAGCAATTGGACCATTCAAATTGAAGATACTTTTCACGTTGACACAACTGTTTATCAA
>CBFGMW010000628.1:0-1751 GCA_965649925.1 uncultured Fluviicola sp. | reverse complement strand
TTGACAGGTTTCTTTATGGGACAAATTATGAAAGCATCAGGTGGAAAAGCGGATCCGAAAACAACATCGGGACTTTTACGACAATTAATTCAAGGATAATGAAATACACCTGGTTACTTTTTTTGGCTGGATTTGGCTTATTAAGCGCTTGCGATTCTTCTGATAAGGATGATGAGAATTCATTAGTTAATAATTTTCATATTGAAGGAAAAATTTCAGGAGCACCAAATACAACGGTTAAAATAGAAGCTCAAACCGACCAGGGATCTGTAAATGTTGCTGAGACAACAACAGATGGTTCCGGTAATTACGAGATTGACGGAAACATCCCTTCCATGGGAATTTACAGTTTGGTTATCGGGAAATCTGAAACAGGAACAATTGTAATTCCTATTGATGTGAACGATCGTGCTGTAATTAACGGCGATATTAAGTCGTTTTCTGCTCAGGCACAGGTTTCAGGAACGAAATGGGCAAAACCTTATGTAACCTATCAGCGCATGTTGCTCGAGTTTAGTCAAAAGTACATGGCGGCAGTTGATGAATCCTATTCAGAAAAAGAAATAAAGCTGGCTGAAAAGAAAATAACTGATTACGTTGTTCAGCAGGTAAAGAAAGATCCGTCGAATCCTGTAAACATTGTGCTGGCAGCACGTTTATTTCCAACAGAGGATGAAGGTTTTGGTGGCTACGATATGGCTAAAATGGAAGTGCTGAATATTATGAATACAGCATTCCAGGCAAAATATCCTACTTCTCCTATTACCGGATCGTTAAACTCAATGATCGGGTCAATTGAACAGCAATACGAGAAATACCAGGCAAGTACTTCCGGAAATGTGAATGCTCCTGAGATTTCGCTTCCTGATCTGAACGGAAAACAGCATAGGCTTTCTGATTTGAAAGGAAAAGTAGTATTGATAGATTTCTGGGCTTCCTGGTGTGGTCCTTGCAGAAAGGAAAACCCGAATGTAGTTCGTTTGTACAAAAAGTACAACTCGAAAGGTTTTGAGATCTTCTCAGTTTCTTTAGATACAGATAAAGCAGCCTGGAAACAGGCCATTCAAAGTGATGGTTTGGTATGGAAAAATCACGTCAGCGACTTGATGGGCTGGCAAACACCGCTTGTTCAGCAGTACGGAATCGGAGGAATTCCATACACAGTTTTAGTAGACAGAGAAGGGAAAATTATTGGGATCGGACTACGTGGAGCACAATTGGAACAAAAATTGGAAGAGGTCCTCGATAAAAAATAATTTTGTGGTATTCCAGAATGATGGGCCTTCCAGGATTTTAAAAGTATAAAATGAAAAAACTAATTCTCGGATTTGTATTAATCCTTTCAGGTATTGCGATTGGTCAGACTCCAATAAATGTAACAATTACAGGGAATATCTTCAACACAAACGGAGTTGATTCCGTTTATATTTCTCAATACTACGGAAATATGAACTATGTCAATTTATTGAAGACCAAACTGGACAAAAAGGGAAATTACGTTTTAAAAGGCTCCCTTCCGGCAAAAGATTATTACGTATTGAGAATCGGAACCCAGCATATCAACCTGATTCTGCGTGACAGTTCAAATTTACGAGTGAATGCTGATGGTAAAAATCTGGCATTTTTCCATACAATTACAGGTTCTGACGAAAGCGTGAAATTGAATGAGTTCATTAGAGAATTCCAGTTATACAATCAGAAAAGAGATTCGGAAAGCTATATGTTGCGTAATAATCCTGAAAATGCAGAAG
>CBFGMW010000627.1:0-1753 GCA_965649925.1 uncultured Fluviicola sp. | reverse complement strand
TTTTGGTTGTTTCCTGGAATAAGCCGTTAACAGATGGAGGAACGGACTACATTTTATATGGAACAGATGGAAGCGCTTCGAATTTCCTCAATGAAATGGTCATTGAAGGATGGCCATTTTTGGCAAATGTTCCTACAACTGATCCCAATGGTGTTTTCACCAACGTACTTATTTTCAAGTTTTGTGACGGAAAACTGGTAGACCGTATTTCGGATTCAAGCACCTGGACAAACCCCGAGCTATTCAACAGTATGGATAACGGTAATTTAGGATTACTTCAAAACTGGCTTACGGATTATTGCACCACAGCAGAAGGCAAATATGCCGGAGGAGATTCGAACTACTATTATTTTTCAAACATCATCAATGATCCGAACTGGAACGGAATATTACTGCTCCAGTCGAATATCAGCGTTCAGGATTTTCCGCCGGAATTACAAGGATTGCTTGCGGGAATAGATATGTCGCGCTTTTTCGGGCATCACATGGGAATCAATGTGAATATGATTTCAGCGGAAGACGGAACACTTAAAATGTCGCCGGTAAGTTCCTTATTCGGGTTGATCGACTACACGGATGTTGTATTCGATCAGTATAACGACAATGTACAGGAATACCTGGAAAATGTTTCTCCGCCTTCAGGTGATTACAATTACAGGGTACTTTCACTGCGCGTACTGTTCGGAAACTCAGCCATACAGAACTTTAACAGCTACGTACAGCTGGCTATTAACAGTCTTTTCGGATGTAAAGTCGAGACAAGTGGGAATGAGAATATTATCATTTTTACGGGCAGTTATGAAAACCAGAACGGTGATCCGAATTACATTTTCAATGAAACCGGGATCAACCTGCTTCCACTGAGCAGCAATGCGCTGAACGGAATAGAAATTGTGAAGGCAAGTTTTGTTACCGAGCAGCCTGAGGACGGAGCAACTTCAACCATGGTGAATGTAAAGTTCTCTTTTTGGGGATTCATGAATTTCAAAGAACAACCGTTCGATCTGTATTCTTTCGGAAGCCCTACACTAAACGAGGCGAATCAATTCCTTCACGGCGATGGTCTCTCCTATTCCAACATGGCAATCAACATGAGTTTTGCGCTTCAAACTTCGTCGATACAGTTCTTTACTTTTGATGTGAGTCAAATGTCGTTTGACCTGGGGCAGAGTAAACCGAGAGCGGGAAGTTTATACTCCCATTTCCCGCTGCAGCTTACCGGAATTTTGACAGGCGACACCAACAGTCAGCCTTCTTCTCAGGGATATATTCCTTTACCGGTTACAGGAATGACCTCGAGCAGTTCGTGGGCAGGAACATGGTATGGTTTGGTATTCAATCTGAACATGGGAACAATGGGCGATCTGACAAATAGTTTGGGTTTCAATAGTACCATGCTAATGGTTTGGACTGCAGGTGCAAACGGACAATTGGGCGCAATGCTCCAGCTACCGGGATTGAGTACACAGTCAAAAACGCTGAGTTTACAAAGTGTCTTGAACTTAAACATCGGAAATCTCCAGCTACAGTCGGCAGAAAATCAGGACGGGACATCCGCTTACCTGATGATGATGAACCAGATCACACTCAAATTCTTATCCTTTAGCTTTCCTCCTTCGGGAGCCGTTAACTTTTATTTATTCGGGGATCCGGATGCCGATGCGCAACCTTCAAGTTTGGGCTGGTACCTCGGATACCAGGCAGACAGTTAAGCCTGTATCTAGTATTCACAGCATTATTCACTCACATTCAC
>CBFGMW010000626.1:0-1764 GCA_965649925.1 uncultured Fluviicola sp. | reverse complement strand
CGAAAAAAAACGCTGTTCTCCTAAGCTTTAAAATCAGTTATTCCAATCTGATGGAGTTAACGATTTCAGATAGCGGTGCCAAATTTAATTTTGATGCTCCGGAATACAACCAAAAACTAGGATTATCTATTATTCGGGAATTGGCTGAAAGCCTTGGAATGAAGGCCGTTTTCCCGAATGAATCGAACGGAACCTATCAATTCACATTAAATCTCTGATTTCGTACGAAGAACAAGATGAGTTATTTCCTGGTAAATCCCCACTCTTCCCGGGAAACCTAAATAGCCAAAACCACGATTTACATATAGAAACTGTTTTCCAACCTGGTATAATCCGGCCCACTTTTTATAGCGTAAGGAAACAGGACTCCATTTAATTCCGAATCGTTCAATTCCGAATTGCATTCCGTGCGTATGGCCTGAAAGTGTCAGATCAATTCCGGTTCCAACCACCTGCTCATCAAAATGGCTCGGGTCGTGCGATAATAATAATTTAAACGAACTTTCAGGCAGTGGAGCCAGCGTTTCTGCCAGTTTACCACTTTGCCGGAACGGAGCTTTCCCCCAGTTTTCAACACCAAGTAAATGGAATTCACTGCTCAATTCTACCCATTCATTCAGCAACGGGGTAAATCCGATTTCCTGGTGCTTACGGATCAATGATTCAAGATTGGAGTTCTTCTGGATATCATCCTCCCATTTCACATAATCACCATAATCATGATTTCCTAAAATGCTGTATTTCCCTTTTTTCGCTTTTAATCCTAACAGTTGTTCTTCCCAACCGTCCACTTCATCCACAATATTATTCACCAAATCGCCGGTAAAAAACAGGTAATCCGGGTTAATTGCAGAAATTTTATCAAATGCCGGTTTTTCTTTGTGGTACAAATTGAAAAAGCTGCCGATGTGTAAATCACTGATTTGAACAATTGTTGTTCCATCCATCTCTTCCGGTAAATTCTCGAATTCAAGAACATGTTTATGAACCTTCCAGTTCCATCTTCCTCTGAAAATTCCGAACAGGATCCCGATTGACAGTAAAAACCACAATGAGAACGCGATCAACAGCGACAATTCATTCAACGAAACCAGGTATACAATTCCGGGAACCAGAAACAATATAGTTGGAACCGAAAGCAGAATGGCAGATCCGAAAGCATAGAATCCGGCTTTATAATCAGCAGTTCTTCCTTTACGGAAATTTTTGACAAGCAAATACATGGAAACGCCAAGCGAAACAAACTGAAAAACAGCGAAAGCTGTCCCGAAAACAGGATTGTAAACTACTAATGATGAGATAAAAACCCCTTCGCAGAGAACTATTAAGAGTAAAACTATTGGCAACATGAGCAAAAGTAAAATGCAAAGGTAATCACGCCAGTCAATTGTTACTTTATTACGCGCCAATGTTCGTTAAAATTCAGCATTTATTCATAAACAAAAGATTGTTAAAAAAAGAACAAATAACCGACGGCTTTTTTTTATATTTTGGTGAAAACTTTCACTATGAGTAGAAATTTGTATATCGTTCCACACGATCTGACAGACGTTGGTAATTCGGCCCTGGAATATGCACTATTCCTGGGATCGCACGTTAGAACCGAAATCATGTTATTGAATTTGGTAGATAATAAAGCTAAGATTCCGGCAGTTGAGCAAAAACTAAGCGCAATTATCGCCTCAAAACAAGTTCCTGAGCATGTTGAGTTAACCAAAATGGTTGCTGTCGGAGATATTTTTACCGATATTTCAAAAATTGCTA
>CBFGMW010000625.1:0-1768 GCA_965649925.1 uncultured Fluviicola sp. | reverse complement strand
ACCGATTCCTCCGGCAGCAATTAATGGAATGGTGATCTTTTCCTTCACCATCGGGATGAGGCAAAAAGTGGTTGTTTCATCTCGGCCGTTATGGCCACCAGCTTCAAATCCTTCGGCAACAACAGCGTCAACACCAGCTTCCTGGGCTTTCAGTGCAAATTTTACAGAAGAAACAACGTGAACGACTTTAATTCCATTTTCTTTAAGTCTGGCAGTGTATGTTTTCGGGTTTCCGGCCGAAGTAAAAACAATAGGAACTTTGTGTTTGATAATAGTTTGAATATGATCTTCAATATTCGGGTAAAGCATTGGTAAATTTACTGCAAACGGCTTATTTGTAGCTGCTTTGCATTTCTGAATGTGCTGATCCAGAATTTCAGGATACATTGATCCCGAACCAATTATTCCCAACCCACCGGCATTTGAAACCGCACTGGCTAATTCCCAGCCCGAGCACCAAATCATACCAGCTTGAATAATAGGGTATTGAATATCGAAAAGCTGGCAAATTCTATTTTTCATCATTGATTTTTACTTCAGGATCTTACAACCACGAAAATAGTAAGTATTTGCGGGATATAGAACGCTCTCGAAGAAATCCTCAACTATTCATTCCCACAGATGCACAGATAAAACATGCGCCTATACTTCGACAAGCTCAGTACAGGACTGACGCATGAATTATTACCAACGAAAACATATAACCGGATACACCACAGCCATCTGGTAGGTGGCTGATAACACGGTAAATAAGTAATCTTTGCATCAGAGGGAATTAAATGAAAGAGAATCCTGATACAAAAAAAGAGCGGTTCGAATACGGACCGCTCTTTCAAGATAAAGTTATTTTTCTTAGTGAACCACCACTAATTTCATTGGAGCGAACATATTGTCGATTCCTGAAACGCGTACATGGTAAATTCCTTCGTTCCAGTTGGAAACTGAGAATTCGATTTTATTGCTTAATTGATGTGTGGCTGTTTCGTAAACCAGTTTTCCATTGTTGTCGTAAACAGAAACGGTTGCATCTGAAACCGGGTTTTGGAAACTTACTATTGCCAGATTATTGGCTGGATTTGGTACGATAAAGGCCTCGGAAATATTCGTTTCGTTCAATCCGGCATCGTCAATGTTATACAACACTTTGAAATCATCGAAGTAGAAACCATCATCTCTTGTTCCGCCATCTGCTTTAAGGATGAAGCGTACTTTGATTGTTTCACCGATATAGTCGGATAAACTGATTTCTTCTAAAACCCATGAGTTCTGACTTCCGTCGTAGATTGGTTCACCATCAGGCTGCACAGATCCGTTTGCATCTGTTCCTGCGTTTGTGTACATACCACATTGACCTTGCCACGTAGTTCCGTTATCTGTAGAAACCTGGAACTGACAGTAGTCATAATCCGTTTCAATTGCCCATTTCGCATAAAAACTCACACCCGCATCAGTTGCATTCGTCAAGTCGATTGCGTTTGTCAAAGCAAATGTTTTGTTTGCATTGTTTGCGTAGTCTCCTGTTGGACTATCCGTAAATGACTGGCTTGGCGAGTAAAATTCTGATGTTGTTGTTGCCCAGTTACCACTCCAGTTAGCCTGAGAATTTGCTTCGTCAATAAACTGAGTAGTTAATTCACCATAGGTTTTCACTATTGTGTCGTGTTTCACCCAAAGTCCGTTGTCGGTGTTTAGTACATATTTTATTTCATCACCAAATTGGATTCCCGAATCTAAAGTGTAGGAAATTGCTCCGACTTCAGTTTCCATT
>CBFGMW010000624.1:0-1777 GCA_965649925.1 uncultured Fluviicola sp. | reverse complement strand
ATTGGTAATACTACTTTGAGTAGATCCGGGAGTGAGGTCGAGCACTTGTGTACCCGCTGTAGTCCCGTCGCTTGTCCACAGTTCGTTCCCATGAACGCCACCGTCGTATGCCACGAAGAAAAGCTGTCCGTTCACGTTGGTAATATTTCGGATTGAACTCCCGAAAAACCCCGGATTAATATCTTTTACCAATACGGTTCCAGCTTCAGTTCCATCACTTTTCCAGAGCTCCGGACCGGTTGTTCCATTGGAGGCTGAGAAGTAAAGTGTACCGTTTACATTCAAAATGTAGCTTTCAGGATTCGTATAATCCGCATCGTAATCATAGTCGTAAAATTGTTTTAAAAAGACAGTTCCTGTTGGTGTTCCGTCGGTTTTGTACAACCCCGTTTTGTCACCTTCTCCTTTTGCCAAAAAATAAACCAATCCGTTCAGTTCAACAGGCGAGAAAATGGAACTTCCGAGTTCACCCGGATTGATGTCGTTAATGAGAATTGTTCCGGCCGGAGTTCCGTCGGTCCGCCATAATTCTTCTCCGTGTGGCTTATCTATGGCAGCAAAAAGCACATAATTGTTGTACGGAATAAGAAATTTAGGGTAAGAGGCATTTGAAACCCACGTATTCGGGTCTATGTTTTTGATGAGGCTGATCTGTCCGTGAACCATTGTTCCGAAGAATAGTGAAAAAAGGACGAGTTGAATCTTTGTAAAGCGTGAAAACATGCTAAGAGAATAAATATGTTCATCCTGTAATGTTTGGATTCAACAAAGGTAAACAGGTTTGTGGGGAGAAGCGCTGAAAAGTGATAAGAATCAGGTTATGGGCAGAATTGTTAGAGATATCAGGCATTCTTTTGAACTGGGTAAACAATAGGGATGTATTTATGTCTGAGAAGAGAAAGGATAACACCAAAAATAATTGTTAAGCTTATTTCAAAATTCTTTATTTTGAGTGTACAAAAAAGCAAATGATGAGTCGATACGAGCAAACTCCAATTTTCCGGAAGTCGGAGGAAATTTTTGAAACATTGAAGAACATAACTGCTCTGTTCCCGGAGGACGATGAACTGCTGATAATTCAGAAAGAGCTACTCATGGAGAGCGCAATGATTATACAGGCAAAACTGGCAGGTTCACATGCGGTAAAACTGTATGATCTGAAAATGGAAAATGCCGCATTCATCCGGAAAGCAGCGCGTGATTTACTCGTTTCGTTTCATAGCTTGGAAATGCACGGTTTTAAGGAAATAGAGTACTATCACATTATTCGTGATCAAATAGAAGAGTTTCGCCTGCTGTTTATAGAATGGGTAGCGGGATTTAACCGGCAGCACTTCATTACTGACTCGTGGGGATTATTTAATCCGCCCGGAATTTCACCCGACTACGAACAAAGTGATGATGAACTGGATTTCTTGAATGAGGACGATGATGATTACTAGTGGTAAGAAACAAAAAAAACCGCCCGGTTTTCACCAAGCGGATTTCCAATATTTATTTCTACAGCCGATTTAGTTTCGGTCATCGAGCGGAGTCGAGATGCAGAAACTACGCCTCCACATGCATATAACTCTCTACACTCGGACAAGAACAAACCAAGTTTCTGTCTCCGTAGGCGTTGTCTACTCTGCGAACCGGAACCCAGTATTTCCACTCTTTCAAATAAGCAACCGGGTAAGCGGCTTCCTGCGGCGAGTATGGGTAATTCCATTCCTGGTTGATGATACAATCTGCAGTGTGCGGAGCGTTCTTCAACAAGTTATTTTCTTTGTCGGCT
>CBFGMW010000623.1:0-1792 GCA_965649925.1 uncultured Fluviicola sp. | reverse complement strand
ATAGGGCTGTTTACGGCAACACCATTCGCTAATACATATTTGACTGATTTCGCTATAGCAGCCATGCGCGGAGAACAAATGGGAAAAGATGAGCAGTGTGATTTCCTTGCAATTTCATACAGCACTCCGGATATCGTTGGTCATGAGTATGGGCCGTATTCACTGGAACTGGAAGATCTTTACTATCGTTTAGACCAGGATTTAGTGAAGTTGTTTGCAGTTTTGGACAAAGAAATAGGAAGAGGACAATATGTGGTTATGCTGACAGCAGATCATGCCGTTGTTCCGGTTCCGCAGTATCTGATCAATCACAACCTGCCGGGTGGATATTTGTTTAAAGATGCCAGATTGGATAGTTTACGAGCGAAATGTATCACCAAATTCCAGGTAGATCCCATTCTGACAGTTGGAAACAACAATGTGTATCTGAAACCAGAATTCGTTCGTCACGAGAATACTGCTTCGATAATTGCATTTATTGAACAGGAAATTGATCTGTGGCCCGAAGTAAAAGAAGTTTATACAAGGGAAGAACTCAAATCAGTTCCTGCAAATATCTGGCAGAAAATGACAATGCAGGGTTATGACAAAGAACGCAGCGGGGAATTGATTTACATTCTTCAGCCCGGTTATTTATCGAAAGGAGAAGATACTAAGGAAACCAGGAAAGGAACAAGTCATGGTTCTTCATTTAATTACGATACGCAGGTTCCTGTTTTGTTCTACGGAACGGGAAATCATGGAGATGTGTTCACTCCTTATGAAATAATAGATATTGCTGCTACTTTGATTCATGTATTGGATGTGCAGCGACCGAATGCGATGACCGGAAAACCAATGGTGGAAGTACTCGAACTGAAGAAATAATTCTTTTAAAAAGCAAAGGCATCCAATAACGAATGCCTTTGCTGTATCTGTTTAAACAGAATATTGAAATACGCTACTTTAATTTCAATACCCAAATGTTCAGATACGTTTCTGTAAACTGCTTGCGGTAGGCCAGAGCCTCCTCTTCGTTAGTTGTATAGTAAATAAATACCTCACGCAAACCGTTGTTTTTGTTGAGTAGGATTTTGGTGTTATTCTGTCCTTTTTCAAAACAAGTATTGAGATATCTGTAAGCATTCGACTTAACACCGAAAGCACCAACCACAACATAGTATCCGCTTGGAGCGGTTTCTTTTGTTTGTTCGATCATACTTGCTTCAGCCGCGTTATTTTCGATCGTATAGTTTTCTGCTTTTCCGGTATTGATTCCTTTATTGTCAAGCTCTTTCTGAGGTTGGTGAAAAGGAACTTTTTCTATCGCTTCCTGGAGTTCCTCCACATCTGTATGGATAGAGTCATGAGCCAATTGGTTTTTTTCGAGCGCTTCTTCTGTTTTACGAACCCGTTCAGCCAATTCGTCTGTTTCCTTTTTCAGCAGATCGATCTCTGCTTGCTGAAGCAGATTATCACTTTCGGTTTTTGCCAGTCGTTCTGTTAACTCATCATTTACAGCCTGCTGTTTGCGCCATTTATCACCTAAATGATAAATCAATACAAATTCAGATGAGCTTCGACTGTAATTAGCTGTGGTTCCAACAATGATGTCATGGGAATATCCCACACTCAAATTTTTGTATCGCACGCCTGCGCTAATCGAAACGGCGTAGTTACTATGATAGGAAACACCAAACCAGCCCCATTTTTTATGGTCAATGATGGCATTAATATCCCATTGTGCCGGAGCTCCTTTTACGGCTCTGATCATTATTAATGGATAAGCTGTTATGCCTCTTGTTGCATTTAA
>CBFGMW010000622.1:0-1812 GCA_965649925.1 uncultured Fluviicola sp. | reverse complement strand
AATGGATTCGGAATATGGTGAAAAGGTTGTTTTGGTAACAGAAACAGCGCTTACCGAATCAGTCCAAAATCAAATAAAAACGCTGATTGAATCTGAATTTGGAAAATATGCTGTTCCCAAAGCCTTTATTGTGCATTCTTATCCATATTTGAACGGACTTAAACTCGATCGCAGGACATTAAAATCAGAGATCGACAAACTTACATGAACAAGCAGCTTGCATATAAGATCCTCGGATTAACCGAAGGAGTTTCCGAACAGGAAATTCGCCGCCGCTACAAAAAGCTGGCAATGAAAGTACATCCTGACATAAATCCGGACAAGAATGCGCATGAAGAATTCATTTTACTGAGCCTGGCAGTTGAATTCCTGTTGAAACCGCAGGAAGAACAAGTGGTTTCGCGCGCATCAAGATCAACTTCAAAAAAAGGCTCTTCAGCAAGTTCAGCAGCCAACAGCCAGGAGGAGCAATTTGCTCGCATGAATGAAGCGAAAATGCGGTTTGAGGAGCAAAAGCGAAAAAATGCAGAGGAGAATGTTCGTTACTTCAATTCGCTGATTTCAGGAAGAAGATGGGCAGTTTACAAAACAATTATGTGGATTGGGGCCGTACTTGCCCTATCACTGATTCTTGACAATTTTCTTCCGCAGCACATGGAGGAAGATACCATTGAAAGTTATGCAACAGGAACGCATAACGGGATTTTGGAAGAGCGGATTTGTCAGATTCACTTCAAAGAAATCGGTGCTTGTTTCGTGAAATGCAATAATGCCGCGTGGACTACCGGATATCCGGAAGTAACAGTTATGAAAACATGGATTCTCCACAACCCGATCTCATTCTATTCTTCTGATGATTTCATCAATTACAATACAGGTTTTGACTTTGATATGAGAAGTATTCAATGGATTATGATCCTGATGTTCCTGGTGCCGCTGTACCCCTATTTATTCCAGCGGATGTCGCTGAAGTTTGTGTTTTTCTACCAATTCTCGTTTTGGGTTGTCGGCCTGGTAGAAGTAGTTGTTTTGGTTAGTCAAAACAGGTTTATGCATCTTGTTTCACTAGGTTTTCTCTAGCGTTTCATTGCACGGTCCATCTCACGCTTATCATCTTTTTGCTTCAGATCTTCGCGTTTGTCGTGCAGCTTTTTACCAATAGCGCAGGCAATTTCTACTTTCAGCCAGCCTTTTTCACTTAAGAACAGCTTTAACGGAACAAGTGTGTTCCCCTTTGTTTTCAGGAACTTCTCAATCTTCCCTATTTCTTTTTTATTCAGTAGTAATTTGCGGTCAGAACGCGCCTGATGATTGTAGAAAGATCCGTTCTCATAAGGCGAAACGTGCATGTTACGAATGAATACCTGCCCGTTCTCAAAAATACCGTACGATTCCAGGATACTGGCTTTGCCATTACGGATACTCTTGATTTCTGTTCCACTAAGTACAATTCCGGCAGTAAAAACATCCTCTAAATGATATTCAAACCGCGCACGCTTATTCTTGATATTTACCTGATTACTGGACATAGTCGTACAAACTTAGTTTATTCGACTGTAACTTCTTCGCTCCGATGTAAAAACATGCCACACCGAATACAATAAGCAGGTGACTGATGTCGTCTTTATTAAGCCACAGGAAAGGACTCCATTTAAAAAGAAAAACAAAAGCCGAAGGCAGCATGATCAATACCCCGAGAATCATGAATTTCATTTCGCGAATTCCTTTTTGCTTGAGATAGCCGGCGTAGAACCCGGTAAACACAAGGTAAGATACTATTGCATCACAGGCAATAAAGGTAAATTTATAAGT
>CBFGMW010000621.1:0-1812 GCA_965649925.1 uncultured Fluviicola sp. | reverse complement strand
CTGATCCTGAATATGTGTTTATTGCAGAAAATGATACAACTTTTCACGAACAAACCTTTCATCAACTCATTTTCGATATCTATGTTGAAAGCAAAGGAATATTAAGACAGCATTTTTTGATCTATCGAACAGATGAAATGACATACCAGGTGGATATCAGTTATCCTATTGACAAAAAAGGATCGGCAACGGCTAAAATACCAGAGGAACTGATAGAATTGGACAAAAACATAACATTGAAAACCGTTGAATGATCGTAAATTCCTTAAGGCAAAAACGAAAACTTCTTCGATCTCAGCTTTGAGACCACTTTACGCTCTCCGCGAACTTTGCGGGAAAATATTCATTCTTAGAAAATAAAACCACATTGCAATTCCCAATTCGGGAACTTTATTACTTATATTTGTTCAAAACCAGTATTCCTTGAGAGTAATTGCTAAAAAAATATTAAGAGATTTTTGGGAAGTACATACTGATTGTGAACAGCAGTTATTATCCTGGTTTCAGGAAGCAAGCAGGGTAAGTTGGAAAAATCCTAACGAGATAAAATCTGAATACCCGAGTGCAAGTTTCCTAAACGATAACAGAATAGTATTCAACATAAAAGGAAATAATTACAGGTTAATCGTTAAAGTGAATTATACGTATCAAATGATTTGGATTCGTTTCATTGGAACACATGCTGAATAAGACATAATAAACGCAAACGAAATTTAAGTATCATGGAAATCAAACCAATAAAGACAGATACGGATTATTACCAGGCTTTAGAAAGACTTGAAATAATCTTTGATGCAAAAAGTGGTATTCCTGAAGGCGATGAGCTGGAAGTGCTGGGGATTTTGATTGATCAATACGAAAATGAGAAATTTCCAATTGGCTTTCCTGATCCAATTGAAGCAATCAAATTCAGAATGGAGCAATTAGGTTATAACCAAAACGACTTAGCAAATATTATCGGATTAAAAAGCCGGGCAAGCGAAATTCTAAACCGAAAAAGAAAGCTTTCACTTGAAATGATTCGTCAATTACATGAAAGACTGCACATCCCGACTGATGTTTTGATTCAGGCCTATTAGAATCATTTTGAATCAAAAAGTTTACATCTTCAGTGGTCTCGGAGCAGATGAACGGGTTTTCAAAAACATTGATTTCTCAGGTTTGCAAGCTGTACATGTAAAATGGATAATTCCAGAGCCAAAAGAAACCATTGAACACTACGCTTCCAGGATTCGTCAAAGCATTACAACACCCAACCCTATTTTGATCGGCTACTCATTCGGAGGAATAATGGCTATTGAGATTGCAAAACAGATTGAAACGGAAAAGATCATTCTAATAGCTTCAGCGAAAACCCGAAAAGAAATCCCATCCTATTATCGTTTCGCCGGAAAACTGAGGATTCACAGTTTACTTCCTACGGCTTTGCTAAAATATCCGAACTTCTTTACCAATTGGGTTTTTGGAACAGAAACCGCCGAGGACAAACAAATTCTGAAAAGAATTCTTGTCGAAACCGATCCCGGATATCTAAAATGGGCCATCGATCAAATTGTGCGCTGGAAAAACACATTTGTTCCTGGTAACCTCGTTCATATTCACGGAACGAAAGATCGTGTGCTGCCTTTTCGTTTTGTTAAGCCTGATATTACCGTAGAAACCGGCGGACATTTTATGACTTTAAACAGAGCGAAAGAACTTTCTGCAATGCTTCGATCACAGCTTTGAGATACCACTTTGCGTTCTCCGCGAACTTTGCGGGAAAATATAAACCCACTGGCTCTCAAAACATAAGGCATTTCATGCCACAGC
>CBFGMW010000620.1:0-1822 GCA_965649925.1 uncultured Fluviicola sp. | reverse complement strand
AACAAAGATCTCTCGAAAGAAGATAAAGAATTTTACCGCACCGGAGCATTGAAGGTTTTACTTGCAGACAGAATTATTCCGGAAGAAATTCTGAATTATCACCGCCACCTGATTGCCATGCCGGCGAAAGGTTCAAAAGTGAATTTGGCTCCGGAATTTACAGAGCATCCTCTTTTACAGAATCATTACCTGATGCAGTTGGGAATAGCCTCCGACACAGTAATCCCGCAAAACAGAAAAGCAACCGGAATTATGTATGTGCTGGATATCAGCGGTTCTATGAGCGACGGTAAACTGGAAAAAGCCAAAGAAGCCATTCTGGCAAGTTTGGAGCGCATGTATCCGACAGATTATTTTGGAATTACACTTTTTGATGATCGGGCAGAAGTTCTTGTACCGTATCAGCTTTTTGGTTCCCGAAAGACAGACATTATCAATAAAGTAAAGTCCCTAACCACGCGTGGCGGAACCAATATTCTTTCAGGTTTGGATATGGCTATTGATCAAATGATGAATGATGATTTGGCGGAACATCCGAAATCTATTTTATTGCTGACGGATGGAAATACAAACGTGGGAGTAACAGGGAAGGATGAGTTAATTAAGGCGTATCAGACAAAAACCAAAAACTCTGTCCGTATTACAACAATGGGAATCGGAATCGACCTTCACCAGGATTTACTGCGTGATCTTTCAGAAAAAACACACGGACAGTTCCACTACATCGAACGTTACGAAGACATTCAGAAAACCTGTGTAAATGAGTTTGGGAGCCTCGCTTTCCCGATTGGAAAAGACGTAATGTTAAGTGTACAGATTCCTGCTTGTTTCAATGTAAAACAAGTGTACGGTGCAAGTTCGTGGGTTTTGAAAGAAGGGGTTTTGCAGATTCCGCTGGCCGATATTAATTACTTCTTAACACAGGTTGTGCTGGTGGATCTTGAGTTGAACAACGATGTGAAAATGAATGTTGATCAGCTGAAAGCGACTTTATCCTATACTGATTATTCGGAAGGAACGCCACAGAAGATTGAAGAGAAGACAAATGCGATTGCATCAGAAAATACAGCTTTATACACTGATTTTATGAAAAACTTCCTGATTGCTCATTGGGCTGTTGAACTGAAAAATATGTCGGATGCTTATGCTGTAAATCAGGATGAAAAACAGCTTCAAACCAAGATCAATGAATTATTGAATAATCCGCTGGTTTCAAATAATACAATCAACACTGATAAAGATGTGCTGCGAATCAAAGCGGTATTCGAAAAACTAACGGTGTTGCTTTCTTAAGTGATTTTCAAAACTCTTAACAGGAGTTAACAACAGTTTCTTTTTGTTCTGTGTAAGAAGATTGTATGTTTGTTCAACAAAACCCGGAAATCATGAAAAAGAATTGGATTGGATTTTTTGTCCTGATAATTTCACTTATAAGTTGCACAACGAGCGATTCATCGCATGTAGAGCGAACTATCACTTCAAAAACCATTAATGGCGAAACAGTTGCTACAGTTACAACAACTGACAATGGTATTACAACTACGAAAACCTATAAAGGAAAAGAAGCCGATCAGTTTTTAAAGGAAAATAATAGCGATATAGTACCAATTGAGACGGTTGAACCAGTGAAAATACCTGATATGGATCTTCCTGAATCTGAAAGCCGGATGGTGAAAATGGAAAATGTGAACGGTAAGAAAACCTTGACAATAGAAGAAGAGAAAAATGGAAAAACGGTAAAAAGCGTTTATTACGGCAGCGAAGCTGATAGAAAACTGAGAGAGTTGAAAGCCGAAAAATGATTGTCTGTTTTTGCATTTAA
>CBFGMW010000619.1:0-1827 GCA_965649925.1 uncultured Fluviicola sp. | reverse complement strand
CACCTGAGTAAAAACTGGAACTCGGCAGACAACGAAAAAAAGCGGAAAGCGGAAAATTATTACACAGGAATCCTTCAGGAAGAATTACCAGTTGATCCGAATAAAATAAAAGAGCACACTAAAAAATTGTCTGATGAGATCAAGCGGACCATTGCTCCGGTTGTCATTCGGCGAAATCGCCTGGACCTGAAAGAGGACTTTGTGTACTCGAAAGAAATAGGCGCTCTAGCAACAGTAGCACCGCCGCAAGAGCTGTTTTATTATCTGAGTGAGGAACAGGACAAATTTTATGATGAGATCATTCAATACTATTTTGCTGAAAACGGACGTTTCACCGGTGCAATTTATCAACCTTACAGTTATGAAAAACAAGTTGTGTCCTCCAAACGGGATCAGCAGGCAAACCGGCAATTCAACCAACAGCGCAACTTGTATGAATTCATGCGCCGATTACTGGTGAAGCGTTTCGAATCTTCTTTCGGCTCATTTGAGAAATCCATCGAGCGTTTCCTGGAAGTACATCTGATGGTTCATGAGTTTATTCAAAAAACCGGGAAGTTCATTCTAGACCGGTCACTCATTGACAAAATCAAGGATTTTGATCCGGAATACATCGATTCTCATTTAGAGGATTACGCAACCGGAACGCTTAACCGGAAAACACCGAAAAACAATGAGGTCTATGACATAGAGACCTTTGAGCGAAAAAACGACTTCCTGGAACACATTGCCTCAGATATTGAAGTGTTCAGAACTATTCTGAAACGTATGAAAGAATTGAAATTGGTGGAAAATGATCCCAAACAATCTGAGATAATCAGTCGAATAAAACAACAGCTTCTTGAAGATCCGGAACGAAAAATCATTTTGTTCTCCGAATACGTAGACACTATCAAACACTTGGAGAAACAATTCAGAAAAGAGTTTGGAAACAATGTGCTGGTATGCGACGGAAAGGTTTCAAATGACTTGGAAAAACTTCTCTACAGTGATTTTAATGCCCAGTACAACGGTAGTAAAACCAATCATTTTAAGATCTTATTAACTTCAGATAAGCTTTCCGAAGGATTCAACCTCAACAGGGCAGGTATAATTATCAATTACGACATTCCATGGAACCCAACCCGGGTTATTCAGCGGGTAGGGCGAATTAACCGAATCGGGGCAAAGGTTTTTGATGAGCTGTTCATTTTCAACTTCTTCCCTTCGATTAAAGGATCTGATTTTGTGCGTTCGAGAGAAATTGCACAACACAAAATGTTTATGATTCACAATGCACTGGGTGAAGATGCCCGTATTTTTGACGCAGACGAAGAGCCAACTGCGTCATCATTGCGATTAAGGATGAATCAGAATCCTGAAGAGGACGGAGAGATCAATACTATCACTCGAATACGTAACCTGTATGCGTCGCTGGAACTAAAATATCCGGATGTTATCCGGAATATCCAACACCTTCCCCCGAGAATAAAAGCAGCCAAAAAGCATCCGGAATATACCTTGAGTTTACTGCGCAGAAAAGGATCAAATTTATTCGCCCAGGTGGCCGATAAACAAAGCTCATCAAGCATCAGGGAAATAGATTTTGAAGAATTGTTGAAATGGGTTGCTTGCGAATTCGATGAACCGGCAATGAAGCTTTCTTCTTCTTTTTGGTCGCTTTACGAAGAATTAAAACTCCATAAACCTAAATACAGTATGGGGTTGAAAGATGTAAGCCTGGAATCCAGGGCGTATGATAATCTCAGGAATTCATTAAGTATACTTGGAGCTTCATTTCCCCAACGTGACTTTATACAAATACTCATTAGGGATTTGAAACACTAC
>CBFGMW010000618.1:0-1830 GCA_965649925.1 uncultured Fluviicola sp. | reverse complement strand
GAGATTGTTGTTGCAGGTGGGATGGAAAACATGAGTATGGTACCTCATTATATTGATGGCCGTAACGGAACAAAATTCGGTAACATTACAATGCTCGACGGAATTACCAAAGATGGCTTACTGGATGTTTATAATAAAGTTCCAATGGGAAATTGCGCCGAAGAATGTGCTAAAGAATATAATTTCTCAAGAGAAGACCAGGATAATTTCGCAATTACTTCGTATAAACGTGCTGCGGCGGCATGGGATGCGGGAAAATTTGACAACGAGGTTGTTCCTGTTTCTGTTCCTCAGCGAAAAGGTGATCCGATTGTAATTTCGAAAGACGAAGAATATACAAATGTTCATTTGGACAAAATTCCAACATTGAGACCCGCTTTTGATAAAGAAGGAACAATTACTGCAGCAAATGCTTCAACGTTAAATGATGGAGCTTCTGCTTTGATTCTTGCTTCAAAAGAAGCAGTTGAAAAATACGGTTTAACTCCATTGGCGAAGATTATTGGTTACGGAGATGCTGCACAAGATCCGGTTTGGTTTACAACTTCTCCTTCCAAAGCTGTTCCCGTTGCTCTTGCAAAAGCAGGACTTCAAACTTCAGATGTTGATTTCTGGGAATTGAACCAGGCTTTCTCTGTTGTAGGATTGGCGAATACAAAGATTTTAGGACTTGATCCGGAAAAAGTAGACGTAAACGGTGGTGCAGTGGCACTTGGACATCCGCTTGGAAACTCCGGATCACGTGTCATTGTTACTCTTATTAACGTATTGAAACAAAACAACGCTAAAATTGGTGGCGCTGGTATTTGTAATGGCGGCGGCGGCGCATCTGCAATTATTATAGAGAACTGCTAGTAAGTAATTAACATTATATACTGAGTCCTGGTCCCGTATGTACGGGATCAGGATTTTTTTTGTGAAAACCTTCACAATCTATGCGCGCATAGCACTTGTCTATTCGAACTCCTCCTTTGTCTATTTTTTCCGTGACTTTAGTCGAAAATCATATTCATTCATCGAGAGAAATGCGTAATTTATCATTACTACTAAAAACAATGCGCAATGAGATCACTACTACAATTCCGCGTCTGTCTTTTACTTATGATGAGCTTCACTTTCATCGATCAGGCACTTTATTCACAATCTACTTGTCCAAACGCCGATTTTGCTAATACCAATTTCGATAACTGGCAAGGTTTCTATGGAACTTACAACAATCCGGGACAAAACACCGGTTTTATCGGAGGTCGGCACACCATTTTTGCCGGGCCGGGAGTTGATCCTCTTACATGTGGCGGGCTGAGCGTGCTTCCTCCGGGAGGAACTGCCTCTGCACGATTAGGAAATCAGGGTACAGGCGCTTTGGCAGAACAGCTTCGCTATGGATTAGTTGTTGATCCTCAAAATGCACTATTCGTATACAAATATGCGGTTGTTTTGGAAAATCCGGACGATCATGACCCGAACGAGCAACCTGAATTTTCGGTTCGGCTGCTTGATTCCGGGGGGAATCCAATTGGCGGACCATGTGGCACTTACGTTGTGTATGCCGGCCAGCCGGGACAGAATTTCAATAATTGCGGTGACGTAACATGGCTTCCATGGACTACTGTTGGCATTGATCTCACCGCATACATGGGACAACAGGTTTTTATTGAATTTACCACAAAAGATTGTTCGCTTGGTGCGCATTTCGGTTATGCTTATATCAGCGCAGGGTGTTCCCCGCTCGAATTACAACTGGCATATTGCGCAGGTGATCAAATTATCTCAATGGAAGCACCAACTGGTTTTCAAACATATACATGGAATCCGGGAAACTTAACCGGT
>CBFGMW010000617.1:0-1832 GCA_965649925.1 uncultured Fluviicola sp. | reverse complement strand
TCCTTTGCCACTTCTGTTTGTGCTTCACTTTGACAAGATGAGAAGACTAATAATAGTACAGTTAAAGAGCTGATTTTCATATTTTCTTTTTTAATGACCTGCATTGATTGCCCCTGCCAGTTCTTCAGCTTCACTAAGATTAAAATTGCCGCTAATTTGTGAATCCCCGCTGGTTATAGCGTTTTGAACCCTCGGGCATGAAAACACGTTGTCATATACGGCAATAGCAATGTATTTACCGATATTCTTCCTGGTCATTTCGGCCCACAATTCGGAACCTTTTTCGGTCATGATCATGCTAATACTCGTTTGCCGGCTATTCTCATCCGTTGCAGCAGTGGCTTCCGCTATGTCTTTTCCGGTGATTGTTGCTTTTCCGTTTTCCGGTATTTTTAATGCATAAAGCGAATAACGAGTCCCGTCTTCTTTCATGTTCTCACCGTCGACCGACCAAACGAACTTTAAATTTTTCGGAAATAAAGCCATCGTTTCCGGCAAGGATAAAATTGTATTGATTGTTTCCATGTTTTCAGCGCGAACAGTTCCAATACATCCCGGAACATTCTGCATCACCCAACTGTTCATATCAACCCCTCTTATATTTTGTGTTGCCAGAATAGAATCATTCTGTGCTACCCAGTTTTTCAGTGAACTCCAGTTGGAATGAATTTCCTGCGCACTAAACGTTTCGTAAAATCCAAGTTCAACGGGCTTTATGTTTTTTGGTGCTTTGCTTTTCGATTGCGTGGTGCAGCTGAAAACGACAAGTGAGATTGTAAGTAGCGTAAGAAGGTTTTTCATAATTGGTAGTTAAAAGTTAATGCGCTTCGCCATATTTCTCTACATCATAACACTCGCCGGCCTCAATCTTTGGTGTAACGCGATTTGCCGCATCCACAATAGGAGAGGAATAACGCGATGAATAGGCGCAATAAGGATGGTAACTCGTATTGAAATCGAGGGTAATGTTTCCTGCTTTTAATTCGTCTTTGGTGAGGATAACGTCCATGTATTTTCCGCCGCCGTAGGTTGTTTTACCGCTTGTTCCATCGCGAAACGGCAGGAAATAGTAGTTTTTCAGTTCTTTGTTCCTTGAGCTCAGGTTTTTCTAGACTATGTCTATGACCTTATTTCCGGGAACGTACACCGCGTAGTTTGTTACTTCGAGCGTCACGGTGTACGTACTTATATCAGCATAGGTATGGCTTGGATTCTGACTGCTTGCATTTCCTCCGTCTCCAAACGACCAATCCCAGGAATTTGCCCCCGAAGTCTGATCCGTAAAGTTGAATGTATTGCCGTCTTCAGAATAGGTAAACTGAACCGTTGGATTCGGGCTGATTGCTGGGGAACAGGTTCCCGGTAAGGAAGTACAACCATTTGCATCAACTGCAACAGCTGAAACTTGCCCGGTGCCGGTAGTCCAATCGGCGGTTGCATTTGCAGTTCCCTGACCTGAAACAATGGTTCCGTTCGAAGGGAAAGTCCATTGGTAAGTTGGTGTTGTTCCTGTAAGGGTGAATAGGTTTCCTTCGGAATTCTCGCAGAGAGTGGGACAGTTTAAAACAGGTGCTTCCGGACGAATACTCGATAATATATAAGGATGTCCCGGATTGACGAAATTCCACCCGGTTTTTGCCCGGGTAGTAAAAATCCCGGAAGTTCCCGTTGCTGCCGCTGCAACATCGTTCCAATCTGTACTGGCATCTCTCCAGTGAGCAATTCCGTTCCATGTTCCGTCAGATGCAGGAATGTAGTAAAGTTTAATATCGGTAGCTGCGTTTCCTGACAAACGTTCGATCGAATGAAAATAATTTGCATTTAAGCTGCAT
>CBFGMW010000616.1:0-1839 GCA_965649925.1 uncultured Fluviicola sp. | reverse complement strand
GCCTTTGAATTGTTACGGCTTGACAAAGAAAGTTGTCTACGAGAACGAAGAGTTCAACCTCATCCAGGCAGCCTTGGATATCGAGGAAGACATGGATAACCTGCGTTACAACAACATTGTGATCGCAACCGATGCCGATGTCGACGGAATGCACATTCGTTTGCTCTTACTGACATTCTTCCTGCAATTCTTCCCCGACCTGGTGAAACGAAATCACGTTTACGTACTGCAAACACCGCTTTTCCGTGTTCGGAACAAGAAGAAAACTATTTACTGTTATTCGGAAGAAGAACGCAGAAATGCGATGGATGAACTTGGAAAGAATCCTGAGATTACCCGATTTAAAGGTTTGGGAGAGATCTCACCGGATGAGTTCAAGCATTTTATCGGCGACGATATCCGTTTAGAACCGGTTTTGCTTACCAAAGACGCATCTATCGAAACAATTCTGTCATACTTCATGGGAAAAAACACTCCCGAACGACAAGATTTCATTATCGATAACCTGCGCGTGGTGAAAGATGCCGATAAAGAAACCGATGATGCAGTTTCTAACGAAGATGATTCAGAAGAACCAATCGAAAAAGCTTCGTAGTAGTAATGAGTTTATCCAAGATGCAGTTTGTTGTAGAGATTAAGGAATTGTTGCATGTGGCTAAAAAGAAAGCTTACCAGGCAGTTAATTCCGCTATGATTGAAGTGTATTGGGAAATTGGTAAACGTATTGTGGAAGAGGAGCAGGGAGGAGAACAACGAGCTGCTTACGGTAAAGAAATTATTAAAAAGTTATCTATTGAATTGACTAACGATTTTGGGAAGGGTTTTTCAGAAAGGAATATACGTAACTTCAGACAGTTTTTTTTAATATTCCCTGATTTCCCAAATTGGAAAACAGTGTCTGCCAAATTGAATTGGTCTCATTTTCAGCTGGTTTTAAAACTTACAGATCATAAAGCAAGAATTTACTATTTGAACGAAGCTGCTGAAAATACTTGGTCTGTAAGAACGCTTGACAGACATATTTCAACCTTGTACTATCAACGTCTTCTATCGACGCAAAAAGAAAACAACGGAAATCTTGAGAAAGAAGTCGAAAATGAAACAGCTTTTGATGCAAATGAATTTATTAAAAACCCGACGGTTCTTGAGTTTTTGAACCTTCCATCTGGAATGAGTTACACGGAAGGATCATTCGAAAAAGCATTGATAGATAATCTTCAAAAGTTTATTCTTGAACTAGGGAAAGGATTTGCTTTTGTAGAACGGCAGCAGCATATAAAAACGGAGACTGCAGATTTTTATATAGATCTTGTTTTCTATAATTTTTTAATGAAGTGTTTTGTTATTATTGAATTGAAAACTGATAAAATAAAACATCAGGATATTGGCCAGTTAGATATGTATGTCCGAATGTACGATGATTTAAAAAAGGGTAAAGACGATAATTCTACAATAGGGATTTTACTTTGCACCGAAACTGATCAAACAATTGCAAAATATTCTGTATTGAACAGCAATGATCAATTGTTTGCAACAAAATATCTACCCTATCTGCCAACTGAACAAGAGTTGATCGAAGAAATTGAAAGAGAACGATTACAATTCAAACTCTTAAACGAGAACGATAATGAGTGAAGACGAAATTGGACCGATAGATCCGGAAAACGAGCATAACGAGAACGAAAGAGATTATTTTTTAAAGTTATGATGTGCAGGTTTTACTACACCGTTCGAGAAAAATCACGCCGATGAAAACATCATTCCGCTTAGTGGATTGTATGAAAATTGGTTTTTGGATTATGCCTCTTACGTAATTCTTGAACGCGCAGTTCCTTCGTT
>CBFGMW010000615.1:0-1852 GCA_965649925.1 uncultured Fluviicola sp. | reverse complement strand
CATTTGGACATTCACAATTCGTAATTATCAGTAAATTCATCACATGAAAACAACGATACTTTCTTTGTTCATCGTATTGATGAGCTTTTTTGCTTCGGCACAGGAATCCGTAACGTATCAGAAACCACCCAAAGAAATTCTGGACCTGGTTGATGTGGAACGTGCTCCGTTAGTGACAACGGATAGTAAAAAAATGAACCTGGTTTATTTGTACAGCCCGATGTATAAAACCATTGAAGAAGTTTCTGAGACAGAAATGAAGTTAGCCGGACAGCGAATTAATCCTAAAACAAATATGGTTTCGGGAGCCCGTTATTATACTAAAATGACTATTCAACTGAACAGAACCGGTGAACCGCGAATGGTGACAGGTTTGCCTTCCAATGCGAGGCTGGTGAATATTTCCTGGAGCCCGGATGAACAATACCTGGCTTGCGGAAACATTGTTGAAGAAGGGGTGGAATTGTGGATTATTGAAGTGAAAACACAAGTAGCCAGAAAAATATTTGATGCCAGAATCAACGGAAATTTAGGTTCGTTCTACAGCTGGCTTGCTGATTCGAAAGCATTATTAGTTCATGTTCTTCCAGCCAAACCGAAATATACAGATGCAGTTTCTACGGTTCCTTCAGGACCATCTGTTTCTGTAAGTGATGGTGGGAAAGGGCAGAACAGAACTTATCCCGATTTGTTGAAAAACCAAATCGATGAGAAGAATTTTGAATTGATGGCTACTTCTGAGCTGTGGAAAGTGGATTTGAACGGAACCGCAACAAAATGGATGAACGCCGGACTTTATACGCGCGAAATGTGCTCTCCCGACGGAAATTATATTTTGGTCAGTACGCTTCAAAAACCATTCTCGTACTCGGTTCCCTGGTACAGCTTTGCTATTAAAACGGAAATCTATGATTTGAAAGGAAAGATAATCCGGGAAGTTGAAAACAGACCTGTTTTAGATAAACTTCCAAAAGGATTTATGGCAGTGGAAAGTACCAAACGCTCTATTTCATGGCGGGCTGATGAACCGGCAACTTTGATTTATGTTGTTGCACTTGACGGAGGTGATCCGGAAGTGAAAGTCGATTTCAGAGATGAGGTTTTTACCTGGAAAGCGCCGTTTACTAATTCTGATCTGAAATCGTTTGTGAAAACACCGCAGCGCTATGCCGGTATTTTGTGGGGAAATGCAACAACCTGTATTGTTTACGATTCGTGGTACAATACCCGGAATGAGAAAACCTACTTATTTAACCCGTCTGAAACCGGAAAAGGATTGACAGTTCTTTTCGACAGAAGTTCGCAGGACGAATATTCCAACCCGGGAAATTTTGAAACAACAAGAAACCAATACAATCGCCCGGTTTTGGAATTGAACGGAATGGAAACCTATATGATTGGCGAAGGTTTTTCTGACAAAGGACAGTTCCCGTTTGTGAACCAGTTTAATCTGCAGACGAAGGTCACCAAGAACATTTACAGATCCAAATACACCGATAAACTGGAATCAATTTCCGGGATCATCGATATTAAAAAGGGAGAGTTGCTGGTCCGCATTGAATCACCGACAGAATATCCGAATTATTACGTTCGCAAAACAAGCGGTAAAGCTGCACCTATTGCACTTACACAGTTCAAAAATCCGTTTGCGGCAATGAAGGGAATTACGAAAGAAGTGATTACGTACAAACGCGCAGATGGGCTCGATTTAACAGCAACTTTGTATTTACCTGCCCGTTTCGATGCGAAAAAAGGCACTCAAACAACAGGGGCCTATGTATGGAAAGGCGAAAAACTGCCTATGATCATGTGGGCGTACCCACAAGAATTCAAGGATAAAAGCAGTGCTGCG
>CBFGMW010000614.1:0-1865 GCA_965649925.1 uncultured Fluviicola sp. | reverse complement strand
GAATGTTTCCTTCCGACACGAAAAGTTATTGGCCTGTATCAGCAGCAATGAGAAAATAGCTAAGAAAGTAATCAGAAAAACCGCACGTCTTTCCAGTTATTACAACAGTAAATGGTTCGTTCTATATGTTCAGACACCCTCAGAAAGTAATGATAAGATTTCATTAGTTAAGCAGCGTCATTTGATCAACAATTTTAAATTGGCAACCGAGTTAGGGGCAGAAGTAATTCGTCTCGAGGCGAAAAATGTTACAGATGGCATCATGCACGCGGCGGAAGAAAAAAAAATTACTACGCTTTGTATTGGGAAGCCGCATTTCAATCTTCTCAAAATTATCCTCGCTACATCCATTTTCAATAAACTACTGAATAAATTGGTTACTTCAGATATTGATTTAGTTATACTTTCATGAGACTCAAGAAAACAATGAAAATAAAAACAAAACTTACACTTGGTGTCGGGTTACTGCTTTTGCTGATTATTCTGCTGGCAGTTGTTTCCGGAGGTTATGTCCTCGCATTAAAAGAAGACACCAACAACATATTGGTTGCTAATTACAACAGTCTGGATTATTCCCGGAAAATGCTTCTCGCATTAGATGAAGAAGAGAATGACAGAACTGCCGAAAAACGATTTCGTGAAAACCTTACACTTCAAAACAAGAATATTACGGAAACGGGTGAACGCGAAATCATGGAACGACTAAATGATCACGTTCTTCAACTGGATAAAAATTTTACTGGGAAAACGCAAACACATCAATTGGTACGCCAGGATTTGTTGGAAATCATGCAGCTCAATATGAGTGCAATTCAGCGTAAAAGTGATTATGCCAATCAATCTACCAATAGTGCGTTGTTTTGGATTGTGGGAACAGGGAGTGCCTGCTTTCTGATTGCATTTATCTTATTGGTTCAGCTGCCGCGCAACATTGCCCGTCCAATTAAGGAGCTTACTGAAAGTATTCGACAAATTGCGTCAAGAAACTATAAACAGCGTGTTGCCTTTGAAAGTCACAATGAATATGGTGATCTGGCAAAATCCTTCAACATAATGGCTGAAAAACTGGATGAATACAACAGTACCCAGTTAGCAGAAGTCCTCTATGAAAAGAAGCGTATAGAAACGTTAATTAACAGTATGAATGATCCTGTAATTGGCCTCGACGAAAAGAAGCTGATTATGTTTGTGAATGATAAAGCAATTAACATTCTTGGATTGTCCAAAACAGATTTGATGGGTAAATCAGCCCAGGAAGTTGCTCTTTCAAATGATCTTTTAAGGACATTAATTCGTTCTTCTTCATTAGATTTATCCGACAAAGAATCAAAACAACCAGCGCCCATCAGTATTTTTGTCAATGGCAAAGAACAGTATTTCGAAAAAGAACAGGTTACCATTTCTATTACACCAACAGGCGAAAATGAAAAACATACAATTGGTGACGTAATTATCCTTCGAAATATCACTTCCTTCAAAGAGCTGGAATTCGCCAAAACCAATTTCATGGCAACCATTTCACATGAATTAAAAACACCGATATCTTCTATTAAAATGAGTTTGCAGTTGCTCGAAAAGGAAGCCGGAGGCATCCTCAATACCGAACAGCAACAACTCATCCATAGCATTAAAGAAGACAGCGACCGCCTTTTGAAAATTACAGGAGAATTGTTGAATTTATCGCAAATCGAAACTGGAAATATCCAACTGGTTCTGCAATCCTCTAATCCAAAGGACATGATTACCCACGCAGTAGAAGCTGCTGCCAAGGAAGCTGAACGTTACCAGGTGAGCATTCAGGTAAATGCAGTAGACAAAATTTCTGAAATTCTTGTGGATACCGATAAAACACAATGGGTACTTAT
>CBFGMW010000613.1:0-1878 GCA_965649925.1 uncultured Fluviicola sp. | reverse complement strand
GAACGAACCAAGAGTATTCCAATCGTAATCATGACCTCATCAAAAGAGGAAAAAGACGTTGTGGATACCTATAAACTCGGAATCAACTCCTACATCGTTAAGCCGGTTGATTTTGACAAGTTCTCCAAAAGCGTTAAGGATATAGGCTTTTACTGGCTGTTGATGAATCATTCTCCAAACGTAAGTTAAGATGACGTTGAAACCATTGAAAATTCTTATTCTGGAAGACGAAGACAGCGATGCGGAACTGGTAAAATACCACGTTTCTACTTTGGATTTCGACTGTACGTTCCGGCGTGCTTTTTCAGAAGAAACTTTTTTACAAACGCTCAGCGAATTTGAGCCGGACATCATTCTTTCCGACTACAAACTCAGTGGTTACGATGGTTTACGTGCGCTGGAGCATTGTTCTGCCGTACTGCCGTTTGTGCCCTTCATCATCATAACCGGAACTCTGGGAGAAGAACTCGCCGTAAAGATTATCCGCGAAGGCGCAAGTGACTTTTTATTAAAGGGTCATCTCACAAATCTTCCCATGACCATGGTCCGGGTATTGCGTGAAGCGCAGAAGAAACGCGAGGCCGCCAAATTCCAGGAAGAACGCGATCTGCTGTTTGCTCAATCTATCGACATGATTGGAATTGTAGGAAAAGACGGCTATTTCAAAACTATCAATCCGGCATTCGAACGAACACTCGGTTACAGCATTGATGAAATACTGACAACACCGTTCATTGATTTCATTCATCCTGACGACAGGGAAATGACCTTTAAAAAAGTAGAGGATCTTGAGACTTTGAAAACCGTTTCACTGGTAAACCGGGGCCGGAGAAAAAACGGAGAATACGTCTGGCTCGAGTGGCATGTGGTACTTCACGGCGACATGGTTTTTACCAATACACGCGACATGACCGAACGGATGCGCGCCGAACAGGAAATTCTGCAGCTGAACCAGGAACTGGAACAAAAAGTAGAACAAAGAACACAGGAACTATCCGTTGCAAATACTGCGCTGATAACTGAGATAACAGAACGGATCCACATTAGTGAGGAACTGGAAGAAAAAAACCGGGAAGTGATGGATAGTATCAATTACGCCAAACGAATCCAGCAGGCTAAGATTCCGGCTGTAGATTATCTTCAGGGGCAGCTTGCCGAATACTTTGTGTTCTTTCAGCCAAAAGACATCGTAAGCGGCGATTTTTATCACTTCCACCAAAGTGAAGAAACACTCTTCATTGCAGCGGCAGATTGTACCGGGCACGGTGTACCGGGAGCGTTGGTAAGCATGATCGCCATTGAAAAACTGGAGGACGCATTTAAAAACAGTTCGAATCCGGCAGAAATACTGGGTATTCTTAATCGAAATGTAAAATCGGCTTTTCAGCATACGGATGACGACAAATCACTCAGGGATGGTTTGGATATTGCCCTGTGTGCGCTGAACAAATCAACGGGAATGATCCGCTTCTCTGGTGCAAACCGGCCGTTGTGGGTTATTCGGAAAGGAGCAGGATACATAGAAGAACTGAAAGGAAACAGAATCGCAATCGGTGGTTTCACAGATGATGATGCCACATTTGATTTACACGAAATTCAACTGAAACGAGGCGATACCTGCTATATCTTCTCAGATGGATATGCCGATACATTCGGAGGGGAAAATGACAAGAAAATGATGACGAAACGTTTCAAAGATATCCTTCTCAGGATCCAGCATCGTCATTTGAACGAACACGAAAAACTACTTGCACAGCATCTTGATGACTGGAAAAAAGAAAACGGACAAACAGATGACATCCTGGTTGTTGGATTCAGGTATTGAAACACATAGATTCTGTGTTAACCTCCAAGAGAAATCTAAATTTTCTTTACTTT
>CBFGMW010000612.1:0-1879 GCA_965649925.1 uncultured Fluviicola sp. | reverse complement strand
AGCGGTTTTGTTTCTGTAATCTGGTTCGAGGCAGTGAAGCTGATCAGGAAAAGATCCGAGAGAATAATTCATCCATAGTTACATAAAGCATAAAACCGGAGAAAAAGTCATTGATGTTGGGAAGAGAGCGCTTAAATCCGGTCTTTGACACAAAGATATAGCACGGTAATTCGTATTATATTTGACCTATGGATACAAGTGTGTTTATGGATAAAGGGAAAATTCCGGGAGATAATGATCTTCTTGCGGAATTGAAAGAAACGTTTGAACTATGGAACTTCATTCGCAACCACGTTCACGACGTATATCCTGAAGCAAAGGACGAATGGAATTATTCCGGCAGTAAATTCGGCTGGGGATTTCGTATCAAAGATAAAAAGCGTGTAATAATCTACCTGCTTCCGAGAGAAGGATTTTTTAAAGCTGCGCTTATATTCGGGCAAAAAGCAACCGACGCTGTAATGAAGAGCGAAGTTGCAGATCAGATAAAGGAAGAGCTTTTATCGGCAAAAGTATATGCCGAAGGTCGCGGAATCAGGATCGATGTCCGAAATTCACAGGTACTCAAAGATATTCAGGAAATGATAGCGATCAAATTAACCCATTAGTCAGATTAATCCTGCTGTTTCAGAACGTAACGCAGTAAATCTGTTGTGGTCACTATACCGATAACTTGTTTTTCGCGGGTAATGACAACCGAATTAAACTCTCCCTTCGCAAGGAGCGCACCAACCTCAGCAATCGAAGTGTCACCACTCACAGTCACAGGATCAAGTGACATAATATCTGCTGCAGTCTTTGAAGAGTAAACCGGGTCGTCGTCGTCCAGCGTTGCATCACCGATTGCATGCATAAAATCAATCAGGCTTACCATACCCACCAAATGATCTTTTTCCGTAACAGGAATGTGACGGTGAAAATTTCGTTTCTCGTAAAGATGTTTGAGTGCCAGTATTTTTTGATGAGCATCAACACTTTCAACCGGCGTGGTCATGATAGTAGATATGGGTAACTGAAGATTCATCTGCTTATTATTAATGTAAAAACTTCCGGAAATGACTGAATCGGTTCAATGTATTTCCTTCATCCTGTAAAGATAAGAAGTTATGCTGGTTTTACCGGCAGATAAATATCAGTCTGAAAACTGATATTTATCAATTTTTCCCAGCGCTAAAAACCGGAAGTTAGCGAAATGAAAGCAAAAACATTTATAGAATTGGCAGCGTTATCCGCAAGTCTCTATGCAGTCTCTAAGAAGGCTGATATTTTGGAAAAGCTGAAAGATCTGTCGGAACAGGGCAGCGAGAAAATCAATGAGTTTATGTCGGAGAAAATAATCGACGAGCATGGAAATGAGATGCTGTTTACAGACAAGCTTCTCCTGAAAGCAAAAGAAGCCCGTGGAGAATTGGAATCAAAGATCAATGAAGTAGTAGCTGCATATTACGAAAAGCTAAAAATCACCGAAAACAGCCAGTTAAAAGAACTGGAAAATAAGCTGGAAGAACTGAACAAGAACATCGCTTTGGCAGAAGCGCGAATTCATAAACTGGAGAAGAACTCAGGAACGGATGGCGCTGTTTGATTCAGTGCGGCGGCGCTACCGCTCTTTTTTAAGGTTCAACAGGATCCTTCGCATTTTTGTGCGTTACGGTTTCGATGATGTGGTATCATACCTGATCGAAACACGAAGATTCCCGCTGCTCCGAAAACTAATCCCGCGGGCAACCCGCAGAAATGCCCGAAAATATACCAAGTACGAAAAGATGCGCCTGGTATGTGAAGAACTCGGACCTACATTTATCAAATTCGGACAGATTCTCAGCAATCGATCCGACCTTCTTCCCCCGGACCTTATCATTCAGCTCGAAAAATTGCA
>CBFGMW010000611.1:0-1887 GCA_965649925.1 uncultured Fluviicola sp. | reverse complement strand
TGTCTTTAAAGAATTTTGTTGCTGAGCCGAAACCACCATTCAAAATAGCAAAACCATCTTGCAGCGACATGTTTAATATACCATCCTTGAATATAGGCAGCGCTTCTTTTGTTGCTTCTTCCGCAGCACGATTCAATGTTGTTTCAATTTTTGTTACTTGTTCGTCAAGTCCCCATGAAAGTGCTTTTTCCTTGATTTTGATAGCGTCGGGAGGAAATGGTAAACGGATATCAGCATTGCTTAAAAAACCATCTGTAACCGATGTTAAGCTGACAGAATTTTGAATTCCTACATTTAATGCTTCTTTCAATCCGGAAATAACTTCTGAGTTTGTTAATGCCGGAGTAGTTGTTGTAGTTGGGGTTGTAATCACGTTTGCGGCTTCATCAAGCACTTCGCAGGAAACAATCGTGAGAGCTGTAAGCACAGCAAGTGTAATTTTTAATTTCATTTTCCTTATTTTACATCAAACATAGCAATAAATTTGCCAAACAATTTCGAAACAAAAAGTAAAATGGGCAGAATAGAGTTGATATCAATCGGAGATGAGTTGCTGATCGGGCAAACGGTTAATACGAACGCGTCATTCATGGGGGCCGCGTTATCTTTAATTGGTTACAAGGTGAATAATATTGTTACCATTTCTGATACTAGAGAAGCTATTCTGGATGCATTGGAATTGGCTCTGAGCAGAAGTGAAATTGTTCTAATCACTGGTGGACTTGGGCCAACCAAAGACGATATTACAAAGAAGGTAATGTGTGAGTACTTCGATTCAGAATTAGTGATAAATGAAGAAGTCCTGGCACATGTTACATCTTTCTTTGAGAAAAGAAACCGGCCAATGCTTGAAGTAAATAAACAGCAGGCTGCCGTTCCGGATAAAGCCATTGTGTTATTTAACGGGGAAGGGACCGCGCCGGGAATGCTTTTTAATAAAGGAGATAAAATGGTTGTTTCCATGCCGGGAGTACCTTATGAAATGAAGCATATTTTTTCTGAACACGTCATACCTGAGATCATTCGTCGGTTTGGAAAAAAATCAATCTATCAAAGAACAATCCTTACACAGGGAATCGGAGAATCATTTTTGGCCGACCAAATGTCAGATTGGGAAGAACGAATTGAGCAGGACGGATTGTCGATAGCTTATTTACCTTCTCCCGGAATGGTGAAAATACGTTTGACCTCATTTAAAGGTGAAGAAGACAAAGATCTGATTGGAAAATACTTTGTGGAATTGCGAAATGAACTTCCGAAACATGTTTACGGCGAAGAAAATCAATCGTTGGCCGATGTTGTTGGAGATCTCTTAAGAAAGAAAGGTCAAACGATCGGAACGGTTGAAAGTTGTACTTCCGGTTTATTGGCTTCGGCAATAACTTCTGTTAGCGGATCGTCTGATTATTTTTCAGGAAGTTTTGTAACATACAGCAATTCTTTAAAAATAAAATTGGTTGATGTTAGCCCGAAATCTTTGGATGATCACGGAGCTGTTTCTTCTCAAGTTGTTGAACAAATGGCTGTTAACGGCCGGAGGAATTTAGAAACAGACTGGTGTATTGCAACAAGTGGTGTTGCCGGACCAACAGGGGGAACAAAAGAAAAGCCGGTTGGAACCATTTGGATAGCGATTGCTTCAGAAAAAGGTGTATCTTCGCGCCAGTTTTTGTTTGGTGACAATAGAGAACGCAATCTTCAAATGACTGTTTTAACCTGTTTGAATCTCTTAAGGTGTAACCTTTTAGGGATAAATGAATAATTTTTCTCACAAACAGTTGTTGGTTTAAGAGATTTTGCTTTTCTTTGCACCCGCTTTTAGAATTAGGAAAATAAATATACAATGTCACGAGTTTGTCAAATCACAGGAAAATCGGTAATGGTAGG
>CBFGMW010000610.1:0-1899 GCA_965649925.1 uncultured Fluviicola sp. | reverse complement strand
AAAATATAAAATTGACAATTGTAAAGGTCATTGAGCGGAGTCGAAATGCCTTTTCGATTTTTGCATTTTCAATTTTGAATTCTATTGTGTTATCTTTTTCATAAAATCAAAACCAAATGAATCAGTAATTCGTTCAAGTTGTATTTTTATTGCACTAAAACAACCAAATTATGGAAGACACCCTTGATAATCAAAACACCCAAAGCAAGACCAGAAAAAACCTGATTTGGATCCTCCGTATATTTTTAGGCGGAATGTTTATTTTTTCTGCTTATTCTAAAATATACCCATCAGTAAACCTGGGACTTTCAACTTTTGAAGCTAAACAGCTTGTTCCTATGGGCTTCAATTGTTATTGGGCCGCCTGGTTTTCAAGAACCATTATTGGTGGTGAATTGGCTTTGGGGATTTTATTGTTTTTACCGTTTTATTTCCGCAAACTCATTATTCCTGCTTCTATAGCATTATTGCTTCTTTTTACGGGATATTTGGGATACACTTATGCAACTGTCGGAAATGAAGCAAATTGCGGCTGTTTCGGAACTTTAATGCCGTTCAGTACTTTCGAATCAATTATTAAGAACGTTGTATTCATTGCTTTGTTGGTTTGGTTGTGGAGACTGACAAGACATATTCCTGATGTGAAATCAATCTGGCATGTTACAACAGTAGTTTTTGGTTCAATTATGCTGATTTTCATGCTGGGACTTAAGTGTTGTTCCGGATCAGGTAACACGGTAGTGGAAGTGGAAGATGACACAACGGAAGTGGTTGCAGTTGATACTCCAATTATCGATACGGCAAAAACGGTTATTGCCCCGGATAAAAAAACTCCTGCCGACAGTGTTGTGAAAGTAGAAGTGAAAGACGAACCGAAACAAAAAAGCTCCGGTTTCAAAGCGCAGTTTTCCGACATAGATAAAGGAAGAAAGATCTTGTGTTTCTTCGCTCCTGGATGTGATCATTGCAGAGAAGCGGCGAAAGAGCTGACGCAAATGAAAGCTACGATCAAAGATTTCCCTGAAATCCGTATCATCTTTATGGATGAAGAAGCTGAGTTAATTCCTGATTTCTTTACTTATGCGGGAAGAAAATACACGCACCAGGTTATGGACATTGGGAAATTCTGGAACACACTTGGAATGGGGAAAGACACTCCTGGAGTTTTCTATATCTGGAACGGAAATATCATCAAAGTATACGATGGTATTGATGCTAAGAAATTCAATGCTGCTGATTTTAAAAAGCTTGTTCAGAAGAAATACAGTGAGATAAAATAGAAATCTTAATCTTAATAAAAAGCAAGTCGGGGTGAAAAATTTTTCACCCCGACTTGCTTTAATCTGTATATAATCTATTCTTAATTCGTTTGAACAGGAGTTGTCTTGGGAGTTGTGGTTTTCTCTTCGGTAACAACCGGAGCAACCAGCGCTTTCATTACAACTTCAGAAGGAGTTGATCTCTTTTGTAAAAACAACCATTGGTACATTGCATCATCTCTGAAGACGCGTTCCAATGCTCCATGATTTGCACCTTTAACTTCTGTGTAAACCAGGTTTTTTCCACCATTACAAAGTTTGATTGCATCAACAATTTCGCGTGAACGCTGAACCGGAACGGCTTCATCGTGGTCACCGTGCTGTATCCACATTGGAATGGTAGACATCGTACAGGCATCTTTCACATTTCCGCCACCACATAAAGCTACGGCCGCTGTTATTTTAGACGCGTATTTTCCTGCAAAATGCATGGTTCCGTAACCACCAAGGCTCATTCCGCAAACGTATACGCGATTCGTATCAGTTTTATAGGTCTTCTGTACGTACTCGAGAACTTCCAAAACGTTATCAGGGCTCCAGCTTCCGCTTACAACCTGTGGTGCAATAACAATAGCATCAA
>CBFGMW010000609.1:0-1900 GCA_965649925.1 uncultured Fluviicola sp. | reverse complement strand
CGGAATAAGCTACCCCACCCTTTTCAATGATTTTCCCGCCGGTAATTGTGCAGGTGAATCCTCCGCCGCCTTCAGATCTTGTCCATGCGTCTTCGTTAAATTTCGCAAGTCCGTCAACTATCTCAAGTTGTTTACAGATATATAACTGCAATGTTCTGAACCGCTCGCCAATCTCGTCTTTACTCATGATAGATTCCTTTTCGAACAAGACGGTATTCGTCATGCATCACAATGAAACATTGTTTGTTTTCATAGCCGCAATTTGGTGCAACCTGATCCATTTCAAACGAATTCTGAACTAACGAATGATCGTCCGACTGATCTAAAAATAAATAAGGAACAAAGTAGCGTAAAATATCATATCCCTGAACTGCAACTTTCCCCATGTCGGCGTTGTATTCTGTTCTGTAAACACGCAAAAGATCTTCCGTTTTTTGATCCGAGTAATTCAAATCACTGGAAGTACACCACTGAATATTATAAGTTGTTTTATAGTAACCACTCAAATCGTTGAAACCTGACCAATCTTTTGTTCCTAAAACAGAAATAGTTCCTGCACCTGCTTTGGTGCGCAGCTTGTGAAGTGCATTGATAAATTTCATCACATTTGCTTCGTTGCCGGTTGGGACAACAAATACAGTATTTCCGTTTTTACGAATCATTGTTCCGATATCTGCCAGTTTGACTTCTACCAATTTAGGAGAGCCGTTTTTTGCAGCCAGTTCATTGTATTTTGAACGATACGCGTTGTATAGATCAGCATCTTTTTTGGGATCCAGGTTTACTAAAACAACTTGCGCCGATTTAAAGCTTTCTGTTGTGTACTTCGCCAAAATGTGCAATTGCGTAATTTCCGACGCAACTGCTGTATATACAAACGGATTGTCTTTAAGAATAGAACTGTTTACTGACGAAGGGCAGACCATTCGAATTTTGTTCGTTTTGCAGAAAGTACCAACAAGATCAGCAGTTTGGGGAAATAACGGGCCAATAATCAAGTCCATGGTTTTGAGCTCCGGCTTTTTCAAAGCAGTAACAACTTCTGCCGAGTCTACAGGAAAATCAATTACCTGAATTTTTGCTTTAATTCCGAGTTGCTCCAAAGAATCTACGGCGAGCATCATTCCCATATAGTATTCCGTAGACAGGTTTTTCATTCCTGCACCCAATGATTTATCTAATCCGAAAGGCAACAAAACTGCTATGTTGTATTCAGACTTCTTTGAGAACATCAATTCCTGGTCAACCTTTGGCTCAGGAACCTGGATAATTTCACGAATTGGAACCTGATCAACCTTTTCTTTTTTCACAGGAATCTTCAATGTTGCTCCCGGACTAATGGCTGAAGATTTCAGATTATTGAACTTCTGCAATTCAGCCGCAGAAATCATGTAACGTTTTGAGATTGTATATAAAGTCTCACCTTTCTTCACAACATAGTTTACGATGGAATCCGAATAAACCACGTTTGTTTGAACAGTTGCAGGAGAAGTTGTTTCTACCGGTTTCACGTCTTTCACTTCTTTAATAGGAAAGTAAACCAGCTGATCAAGTTTTAATGAAGCTGCTGCTTCAGGATTCAGTGAATT
The DNA here is from genome assembly GCA_965649925.1 of uncultured Fluviicola sp. Taxonomy (GTDB): domain Bacteria; phylum Bacteroidota; class Bacteroidia; order Flavobacteriales_D; family Crocinitomicaceae; genus Fluviicola. Next base: position 311 of record CBFGMW010000609.1, on the reverse strand, counting down.
CACTTCATTCAGATCCGAACCATATTTTTTTGTCAAACTGTAAAGCGTTTCACCTTTAACTACGTAATGTTTTACGAGTATCGTTCCATCTTTCACTTTTAGCGTTGTTACTCCCTGTGGAATCAGATAGGTAACACCTTCCTTAATTGCTTTTTCGGCTCCGGGATTTGCTTTTACTATTTCAGCACCAGGAACACCATATAGTGTTTGCATTCCGTATAGTGTATTTCCGGCTTCGGCAACGTGCATGATATACATTTTTCCTCCAATAACCTGAACAGTTACGTCTTCTTTTACCTCCTGAGTAAATG
>CBFGMW010000608.1:0-1902 GCA_965649925.1 uncultured Fluviicola sp. | reverse complement strand
AATATTTACTTCCTGGTTTTCAGAATATTTGCATGCGTTCAGAAGTACATTCGACAAAGCAAGCTGCAATAATTGCGAATTTCCGTTCACTTCCAGAAGATCCAGGTTCTCCGGCAAACACTCGTAATCAAAACGAATCTTATTTCCGGGAATGATTCTGTTCACAGTTTCAATTGTCAGGAAAACGAGCTCATCGATCCGGATGCGTTCAATGGTCATTTTCTTCCCGTCGAAACCGGTTTGCGCCAGAAACAGCAATGCTTTGGTTTTCTTATTGAGTTTTTCTGCCTGTTCCAGAATCTGGTTCAATGCTGCTTTGTAATCTTCCGGAGTTCGGTCTTTGCTCAGCATGAGGTCGGCTTGACCAATAATACTTGTTAGTGGAGTATTTAACTCGTGTGAAGCGTTGCTGATAAAATTGTTCTGGGTTTCAAAGCTGGTTTCCAGGCGGTCGAGCATATTATTCATCGTGCTGATCAACTCGCCTAATTCATCGCCTTCCTGTTTGTTTTCCAGGCGAATGTGCAGGTTTTCTGTCCCGATCCTGTGAATTCCGGTACGCAAATCACGCAGGGGTTTTATCAATCGTTTCGACAGCCATAGCGAAACCAAAACGATCAGCGCAATCGAAAACAGGAACATGAATACCAGCAATCCGCCGAGATAATTCTTATACTTTTTATAATACATGTTCCGCGCCGAGGTATAAACCACATAGTTGTTTCCATCATGCGCAGTGTATGTTCTTCCGTAACTCAACAGGTCTTTGTGGCGCGTTTGGTTGGTCCCCATAGAAATTACAGAATGAATAAACTGTAATTCTTTTTCGTTATGTCCTTTCGGGTTTTCAACCCGGTTATCAGTTGTTAGTTTTACAATGATGCTTTTTTCTTCAGGCAATTGCTCCAGGTATTCTTCCTTGAATTCTTTTACAAACTGCTTATCGGTACGTTTATCAAGCTTTATGTGAATGGTTGTATTAGTACGCGCTTTTAGTCGGTCGTAAAAATCATTAAATACAAAATTCGACGATAAGACATAAACGAACACACTGAATATCAAAACCAATGCAGCGAAGGTTGTACTCAACAACAGGATTATGCGCGACCGGATTCTCATTCTTCGTCTCTTAGTACATACCCCATTCCTATTACGGTTTGGATAAGTTTTGTTCCGCCAAACTGGCTTAATTTCTTCCGCAGGTAGTTTACATAAACGTCCACTACATTTGTTCCGAGTTCAAAATCAACTCCCCAAACTTCGTCCAGAATTTCCATTCGGGAAAAAACCTTTTTTGGGTTCATCATAAACAAATGCAGCAATCGGTATTCGGTAGAAGTGAGTGCAATGGGCTGGTCATTCCGTAGAACCGTCTTTTCGTCATCATTCAAAATCAGGTCATCGAACTGGTAAATTGCAGCCACCTGAATTCCATGCTGCCGTTCAACTCTTCTCAGCAACGACCGCACCCGCGCATTCAATTCTATGAACTTAAACGGTTTCGGCAAATAATCGTCGGCCCCGGAATCTAATCCAAGCGCCACATTTTCAGGTGTTCCAAGCGCTGTCAACATGAGTATCGGTACTTCGCTCGTTTCACGGATCTTAGAACAGACCTGCAGGCCGTTGAGTCTGGGAAGCATAATATCCAGGATCACCAAGTCCGGGTTCCAGCTGCTGAAATGATCTAATCCGCTCACACCATCAAAAGCAGAACGAATATCAAAGCCTTCTTCTTCCAATCCTTTTTGCACGATTGAGTTGATCTGCTGATCGTCTTCAATAATAAGTATTTTGCGTTTTGAATTCATCAGGCACTAAAGTAGTAATTAGTGATTAGTTCATCGAATTGTTTCAGTGGGGTTTCTTCATTTTCCTTTTGAGGCAGGGAAAACGTGTCTT
>CBFGMW010000607.1:0-1911 GCA_965649925.1 uncultured Fluviicola sp. | reverse complement strand
ATCTACGGCCTGTTGCTCCGGATAAACGAAAACGCGGTCGAATTTTTCCCACTCCTTTTCCAGTCGGTTCGGCAGCGATTCAATTCCGTTAAAGGCAGAAATAGCACCTTTACGGGCAAGAATAGTAAAGATCATTGTTGAATCTGCTTCCTTCGGAGTGTGATAAGTCAAATCATCAGCTTGTTCGATTTCCAAATGCCGAATGCGAACACCGGAATTCTTTATTTTCAGGTATTCCTGGATTTTTTCAAAAGTACTGATCGTACACGCCGCTTCGATTTCCAAATTCAATTCTCTTGCAATCCGATGTACACGATCGAGCCACTGGGTAAAGCCTATTTCCAATTCTGCAAATGGAACACAGCCCAGGAAGAGTTTTTTAAAAGATGCGAATGAACGTTCGAAATGACAAAAGAACACGGTTTTATCGCAAACGTCGAGTAAATGATCTCTGTCATCACCAACCAGGCGTTTCAGTAAGTTTAGTTTCGAATTATCATTTATCAAAACCATATCTGCGGCCAATTCTTTCGACACACGTGCAATTCCGCTGCTGAAATTATGATCGATTGTTGCCATGGTGTGTACCATAATTTCTCCGCCCGAGTAGTGCGAAATAAAATCATCCATGTGTTTTCTGGAACGCCGGATATTTTTTTCTGCGTCCTGGTCATTGTCCATAACACTGACAATCGACAATGGGTTAATCACCTTTTTGTTCGTAATGAGAATTGAAAAATCGAATAGCAATTCGTTTCCCCGTAATTCGTTTGCAGCCACCAAAACGTGCTGATTGCGAAGAGCAAGTTGTTCTACTGGCTCGTTTTTCGCCTGTTCGATCAATAGTTTTTTACCTGCGTTTTCAGTTACGAAACTTGCAGTCATACTCGTGATCAATATGAGAACTACCGTTCCATTCACCACTTCAATCGGAAGAATGCCCATCGTAAATCCTACGTTGATAACGGCCAGAGTTGCTGCAGCGTGCGCAGTACTTAATCCAAAAATGATCTGACGTTCGGAACCGCTCATTTTAAAGATCAACTGTGTTATCCAGGCTGCAAGGAATTTGCTGAATATGGCGAACGAAGAAAGAATCCCGGCTATTGCCCATGCCCAGGGTTCATCTGCGAGCACTTTTACATTCACCACCATCCCGATCGAAATCAGGAAGAACGGAATGAAGAGCGAATTTCCAATGAACTCAATTCTATTCATAAGAGCAGATGTATGAGGAATCAAACGATTCAAAACCAAGCCGGCAACGAACGCTCCAATGATTGATTCAATTCCTGCCGCTTCTGCTAAAAACGATGCGAAGAATAAAACAGAAAGAACGAAGATGTAGTGTGAACTTTTTTCCGATTCGAGCTTGCTGAAGAACCACCTGGCAATGCGCGGAACGAGCCCGAACATGATTAAACTGAAGATGGACAGAGTAACCACTAAATGAAGAATAGTACTTGTATTGATCACGCCGTTTTCAGAACTTGAAATTACCGCAAGAATAATAAGAACGGCTGTATCAGTTAATATGGTTCCGCCAATTGCTATGGCAACCGCTTCGATTTTGGTAATACCGTATTTGGAGATTATCGGATATGCTACCAATGTATGGGTTGCAAACATACTTGCTGTGAGCAAACTCGCTACTTCATTTAATCCAAGCGCCATTCTGCAGATCGGATATCCGAGTAGGAGGGGAACGAAGAAAGTCAATGCTCCGAATGCGATACTCTTGTTGCGGTAACGTTTAAATTCCTGCATGTCGAGCTCCAAACCAGCCATGAACATGATGTAAAGCAAGCCGAATTTGGCAAACATAAAAACGTATCCTTCGGTGGTATTTGCTTTGGAAATAACCTCTAAACCGTTTGGTCCGATAACAACTCCCGAAATAATCAATCCGAT
>CBFGMW010000606.1:0-1924 GCA_965649925.1 uncultured Fluviicola sp. | reverse complement strand
TAAAAAAGTAAAAATCAAATCCCAGTTTCCCACTCCCCTGCTTCAGAAAATAATCAAACATGCATTTCGGATTATCCGAAAAGGTTCTTGCATTCCTGCCACTGATAATGGCTATATTTTTTCCGGGCAGCAAAAAGCGCATGACCGACACAGCTACATCAACACCTAACGTTTGAATGACTTTAATCAACATTCTAAGCGACAGGATTTGATTTCCGTTTTTTTCTTAAAATTATTACAGCCATTCCCGCAGTAAGCAATAGAAGGAAGATCGAAACGATTCTTGATATTTGGTTGTACTTATAGAAATCCGGCTGATCAAAAGTGAATTCAACCTTATATTTTCCTTTCGGAACTTCCAATCCACGAAGCACATAATCTACTTTCACAATGTCTGCGGGTTTTCCATCTATAGTAGCGGTCCATCCGTCTGCATAGTAAATCTCACTGAATACTGCCATTCCCGCATCCGAGGCATTTACTTCGTATACCAATTTGTTAGGCGCGTATGAAACCATTCTAATTTTCCCTTCACCGTTCCATTGACGTTTTTTCAATTTTTTCGCCTCTTCTGCTGAAACCACCACTTCTTCAATCGGATTAAATGAGCTGGTAACTTTGAAAGTTACTAATCCTGTAAAGGATTTAGTTGTGTCCTGATCAAAACCTTGCTTCATGATCAGGTTCGGTTGCCCTTTTGTATCCTGAACAAACACAATCTCTGCTCCTTTCGGTACACCGTTAGACAAAGGAATATCAAGCGTGTCAGGAAAACCTCTGCGCAGGTACTGCAAACGAACGCTTCCAAACTCATCGGCTGATTTTTTAGCTTCACCGTTGATTATCAATTGTCCGTCGCCAATATTTTCCATGTGGAATTTCGATCCTAAACTCAGAATCTCTGTGTTAGCATCAGGAACGACTTTGCTATTTCGAACGAACCATGCATTTCCCAGTGCAGTTTCATTAGGTTGAACAATCAATCCCTGTTCTGTCTTCTGCAGGAAGTATTTCACGTTCAACATATCAAACACTTTGTTGTTCGACTTGTAAATATGGAATTCAGCAAGATTCTGAACAGTACGCAGTTTAGCACCGTGGTATCCGCCTAACGACTTATGGAAATAAGATGTACGTGACGAACTGAATCCGGCTTGTGGTTCGTAAACACGGTAGTTTGTGTTTCTTGTCAACGCAGCAAATCCGTAGGCTTTCTCAATGTTTTTAGCTTCAATACCAACAGCTCCTAAAGAATTTGCTTTTGCTCTTCCTTCAGCTTTACCTTTTTCAACCAATTGTTTCAATTCCGGATTAAGCTCGGTTTCCATCTGCATAATTTCCAAATCAGCCTGTTCAGCCTGAACCGGATAAAGTGTCTCTAGTTTTGGGACCCAGTATTTGTATTGTCCTTCAACATCCGAATTATTCAAATAATTGGAAGTTACGGTTAACACATCCACCAAAGCAAAAACACCTAGTGCCCCAAGAGAAACAACTGCCGAAACCGCCGTTCTGAAATAGATAAATAGACACCCGATTGCTAAAAGGAAAAATAATATAGACCTGTTTACTGAACTATTGTAAACCTGTTCTCTCATTTGCTGAGCAGCTGCCAAACCATCGGTATAGGCATCTCTGCGGCTCTGAATTTCACCTTCAATAATTGCGTTAACCGCCTGAGGATCATTTTTATTGATATTATTAGCCGCAGCCTGTTCATCAGGCATTTCCATTATCTGCTGCTGAATCATTGGTCTTATCTGGTCTAACTGGGCTTCAATTGCTGAATCGTCACGTTCACTGGAAGACAGGTAACTTTTATTTACACCTACGAATTTCATTCCCAGTAACAATACAAAGAATGCAGCGGCAGTTATGTAAAACGGTTTCAGATTCGCTTTAATTTCATCACGCCCCTGAATAA
>CBFGMW010000605.1:0-1936 GCA_965649925.1 uncultured Fluviicola sp. | reverse complement strand
AATGGATTTCACCAGATTGTCAACAACGGTATGTTCAATAACTCCAAGTGTGCTTTCTTCTATTTCATCAAAAACGGTGTTTAAAACGGTGTCAATTGCGTTACCGATCGGGTTTTTTACATAAGTCTGCATCACGGTTGTAATCTTCCCGTTTACAGCATTGGTTGCATTTTGAATAGGTGTATTGACTTTCTGAATCATTCCGTCCAGAACATCTTTCAGCAAATCCTGGATGTATGCTTTCGGATTTTCAGAAGTCAGCGCTTTGTAGGCATCTCCTTCAATAATTTCACGACCAACAGTTACGTAATCCTGTGCTTTGTATTGTTTTGATTCGTCGATAAATGGAATGAAAATCTCAACCAGGTCAAGAATTTCTCCTAATTTGATATATGAATCTTCTGGCAGAATGTTGTTGTCGGTTTCTGAACCTGTAAGGTTTACACCCAAACTATCTGCAAAACTCCCCAAACTTTGATTCAGGTTGTTGTAATTGGCCTGGGTAGTTGCGGATGCTGACGTATCTGTTCCGGAGCCTGTTTGAGGCATTCCTTCAAGAATATTGTCTGTCAGGCTTCCGTTAAACTGCCCTTCCAAAAGCGGATTGATATAAATGGAATATGCGTTTACAACCGGCGCACCAGAAGGTCCTGAAATGTTTTCTGCCATATTCATTTTAGCAGACAATCCGAAGGCGTATGCGTTCTGGTCGCGGCCACAGCCAACGTAGTCAACAACCATGTTATAGTCACCGCTTTTCGCGATCATTTGAGTATTTAAAGAAGCTGCTCCGTTTGGAATCTCAAACCCGATATTTCCGTTCCCCCAAATAGTCAGGTTTTGAATGTTGCCAAGACTTACCTGGAATTCAGGCCACGCGGCATCAAGATCAAGCTCAATTCGCTCTTTGTTTTTAAAGACGGCGCGGGTAATGTGCATTTCCACTTTTTCAGGATCTGCACCTTCTGTGTTATGAATAAAATCTCTGTCAACCAATGATTCATCCATATTCCCGATCTGGAATCCGTAGCTGTTTAATGGAACGGTATAAGGAAAAATCTCAGCAACGTCAACGAACGGAATATGAATGCCGCCCACCAGTTCTCCATCAATAAATTCGTTTTCTGTTATGTTGATTGATAATTCTGTTTGGGTTGAAGGGAATGTGTTGAAGTAAAGAATCTCGGCGGTTTGGAACGGAATCTTTGTAATGAAATTCAACCCTGTATAATCAACATAAGCAGTTGTGGAATCTGAGATCATATTCACCAGGTTAACTTCCAGTTCTTCGGTTGCTGATAATTGACCTGATTCTTCTCCGTGTTCCGGAATCATTACATCAAGCGACTTAAAATAAACACCTTTCCAGGTACTGTCTGCCGTGAAATCACCGGGTGATTGCAATTCCGATAAGTCAACCACATAATTCTTGCCTCTTAGTCCAAAATCAGAGCTGCCAAGGAAGTCGATGCGCTCAGGAGCCGAACTTTGCCCGTTTTCCTCCATATACAACAAGGCTTGCTGGTTTGTGAACGGCATCAGTAATGTTGAACCATCGAGGTCTTTTACTTTTGTAGGGAGCTGTGCAAATCCATCGAGGCTTACCGTATATTTGCTTTCATAAACAAGCAGTTCCGTTGAAGGATTGAACTGCATCTGGAAACCGTATGGCTCCAGTAGGTTTACAATTTCCAGTTCATCCATTAATACCGGGTTGGCGCTGGCCAATAAGTATGTGCCGTCCGCTAATCCCAGGTAATTGTATTTCGATTCGAAAACCGGGGGATAGCTGCTGTTTGCAATTAAAGGCAGCTGCCATCTCATTTTTCCGCCTAAACGAAGCAGGTTTGTCGTTATCCAGATGCTGTCGGGTTGAAAAGCGATGTCTCCGTTGGTAGGATGATTATTTGGTGTGAGTGTGTAAGGCGTGAAATTG
>CBFGMW010000604.1:0-1941 GCA_965649925.1 uncultured Fluviicola sp. | reverse complement strand
TAATTTGGTGATTTATCCGAATCCAACTTCAGGAGAGCTTTCTATTGATGTTGCAAATGCTGATGAAAAAATAACAAGTATCAAAGTTTACAGTTTTGATGGTAGAATGCTGCATGAAGTATCGAACATTTCCGAATCAAAATTAACATTTGAAATTCCGGTTATGTACACCGGTTTAGTAATTGTTGAGATTCACACGAAACTGGCAGATACAAACAACGTAGTTTTCAAAAAGATCATGATCAAAAAATAATCAGAATTCAACTGATTGGAAATGGGGTTCGGGAAATCGAGCCCCATTTTTTTAGTATTCGTCTTTATCAAATTCTTCTGGGGTTTCCCCGAAAGTAAAAAATGTATTAACCCACCGGGACAGTGCTACTATTAAGTTTCCTGCACAAAAAAACCGTCTCAATCAATTTTAAGACGGTTTTTTTAATTCAGTGCGGATTCCTTAACGGGTCAGCATAATTCGTTGGTTCAATAAACCATTGTCAATTGAACGCAGCCAGTAAATACCATTCGACAAAGAACCTAAATCTACAGTGGATTCGATGGATTTTTCCAATTCCAAAACTTTGATAACATGGCCTACCATATCTGTAATCACATATTCACCGGAGTTCGAAGAAATGATGTTCACTAATCCATTTGTAGGATTCGGGTAAATGATGGCAAGTTCTAAAGCAGTTTCAGACAATCCTACTGTAGAAATGGCCACACAATCAGAAGTATCAGCACAATCGTTAGACATCAATATCACCGCATAATTTCCATTGGCAGCAGGAGTGAAGCTTGCATTAGTTGCTCCTTGAACTGCCTGACCGTTTGAACAATCAATCCACTGATAAGCTGCATTGCTTTCGTTGGCTGTAATGGTAATTCCGTTTACGTTAGTAGTATTGTCGATTGTTAGTATGCTTACAACAATGGTTTCTGATTCCGAACAACCGTTTGCCTGAGTCACTTCCACAGAGTAGCTGCCCGGAGTGTTTACGGTTATCTGCTGCTGTGTATCACCTGTACTCCATTCATAAGTACTACCAGAATTCTGCGCATCCAATAAAAGCAGATTTCCTGCACAAAGTAAGGTGTCATTACCCAAATCAATAACTGGGATAGAAAGTATTGTTACCTCAATTGTATCAGCCTTTTCACACCCCATCATATCAGTAACCATTACACTGTATGCACCTGCAGTATTCACACTAATCGTCTGACTCAATGAACCATCATTCCAAAGAAACGATGAACCGGCATTTTGAGCATCTAACTGAGTTGAAGTGCCGTCACAGATTGAAATATCCGATCCAAGATAAACAACCGGGAGTGAATTTATCTGGATAATAATGGTGTCAGCAGAAGAACACAAGTTCACATCTGTTACTGAAATGGAATAAGAACCTGCAGTCATTACACTGATTTGCTGAGTCATATCACCTGAATTCCATTGATAAACCGCTCCGGTGTTTTGAGCGTCAAGCATTAAAGTACTTCCTTCACAAAGAGACGTGTCATTACCTAAATCAACAATAGGTAAAGAATTGAATGTAACGGAAATCGTATCTCTTTTGGCACAACCTGTAGGGCTAAGAACTTCTACCCAATAAGAACCGGAAGTTGCAGGGCTTAACGTTTGGTTTACAGAACCATCGCTCCAGCTATAAGTAAAGCCAGGGTTTCCGGCATCCAATGTAAGTGGAAGGTTTTCGCAAAGAACAGCATCCGCCCCCAAATCAACAACCAATGCATTATAGGAATTGAGATCGGTCAAAGTTGGTTCTATGGGTGTATACTTTCGCACTTTAATGATTTTGGAAAATCCGTCATAACCTATTGCATAAGAAGAATACCCAATGAAGAAATCGGTGCCTGAATAGGAATTCAAACTGGTTAAAGTGGTATTACAATTAGCAGTTGTTGTATTGCAGTATTCGCTAA
>CBFGMW010000603.1:0-1944 GCA_965649925.1 uncultured Fluviicola sp. | reverse complement strand
CTTATGTGCAAAAGTCCTTCAAATTGTGAATAGTTTTCTTTTGGCAGGCAACCCTGTTATTTTTTTGTCGTTTTGAATGTGTAACTAGAGTGAAAAAGGTCTTGGACTTAGAAGAATTAATAGGCGGCTGCAAGCGTGGCGAAAGGCGTGCGCAGGAGCAACTCTTCAAACTCTATTTCGGTAGATTATTGAGTGTGAGCTTACGTTATATACCGGATAGAGACAGCGCCCAGGATGTTGTTCAGGAAGGCTTCATAAAGATCTTTGAACATATTAAGAATTTCGATCAGAAAGGTTCAGTCGAAGGTTGGATGCGCAGAATTATTGCAAATCAATCCATCGATTTTATCCGGAAAAAGCGTAAAGACACGTTTCTATCAGCTGACGATAACGATTACAAATTTCTTCCGGACGATGAAGAATTAAAAGAAGATTGGAGTATTACAACAGTGAAAGCAGAACTGGCTATGGAAGCCATTGAAAATCTTTCACCGGCATATCGAACAGTTTTTAACCTTGCGGTAATGGAAAACTACACGCACAAAGAAATTGCCGAAATGCTGAACATCAACGAAGGAACATCGAAATCCAACCTCGCGAAGGCTAAGATGAATCTTCAGAACTATTTGAAAAAGAAATTTATTCAACTTGAAAATGAATAAAAATATTGAAGAATTAATTAAGGAAGCCCTTGAAAACCATGACTCAGGATATGTATCCGGAGCCTGGGAATCTATGCAAGCCCGCTTAGACGGAACTCCTTCTACCCCATTCTATAAGAAATGGTGGGTTGCTGCTGCGTTTGGAACTGCTTTAGTTGGTTCTGCAACGTATTTTATGTTGAATAGCAACGATGTAACAGAGCAATCGACAGCTGTAGTTGAAAACACAACTCATTCTAATAAAGAAGCTGCTAAAACAAACGAAAACATAACAACTCACAATACAAATACTGATTCTCAGGAAATTCCTGCAGAAGATCAAACGGCTCAGAATCCGTCTACAGAAAAAATTATGTATTCCGGAAATGGTGGCGCTAGTATTAGTTGCGGGAGCTCAATAAGAAAACCACACACAACACCACAAGTTTTCCCAACAATTTCAAACGCACAAAATCCGAACGAAATCAATCCGAATGTAAACGAAACACTTCAATACAAACAATTAAGTCTTCCGAAGACCATTTGTTTGGGTGAAGAAATGTCAATCGTAAATACGAATGATGTACTGAACGTTGTTGTGATTGAGCCATCAGGAAGAAAAATAGTTGTTACAGGTGGAAAAACAGCCGCTGTCAATACTTCTGAAAGTGGTACAATCCGGGTTATTTCAGGAACAACAGAAGATGTGATTGCTATTCAGGAAAACAAAGCCGATTTATACATTGATGTAGATGCTTCTTTGTTATTTGAGAACGGAATTCCTTCTATCAAATTCAAAGTTCCGGGCGAATCGAACCTGAACTGGTCAAGTGATATTAAAGGAACAGAAATCAAAGGCGATACCTACATTGTTCACCCATATACTCAGAAAGAAGTAACTGTTTCGGTTTCATCTACCAATGAATTCGGATGTACAGCAACAGAAAAACAAACAATCAGCATCAACGAACCATACAACTTATTAGCTGCGAAAGGATTAAACACAAATAGTCCGGATGTTCGAAACAGAACGTTTATGCCTTATGCATTGACACAGCGTACAAATGTGAGTTTCGAGCTGATTATTATTTATCCGAGGAACGGAGCAATTGTTTATTCCACATCTGATGCGAGCGAAGCATGGGACGGAATTGACAAAAGAACTGGAGAAATGGTGAAACAAAATACAGTTTGGCCATGGAGGGTTTTAATGAAAAATCCAAACCCGGGTGAACCGAAAGAATACTCGGGAACCATTACAATTTTGTAACACAACTACAAGAATACTACAGAAGGAAAAAGG
>CBFGMW010000602.1:0-1948 GCA_965649925.1 uncultured Fluviicola sp. | reverse complement strand
GCGATCGCCTGGCGGATACCTGGGTGAAGACATGGATGTACTTTACGACGTTATAAATACGGGAGATAAATCGAAACGGAAAGCGAATAATGCTGCTGTTCGGGATAGTATTCTTGTTCCGGGCGAAGACAGGGTTTCCGGCGACTACAATGATTTCTGGGCATCGCGCGACTATTTGAAAGATATAGTCAATATGAAAGCTGCCATGCTGATGGCCCACGGGTTCAACGACTGGAATGTAATGCCTGAACAAAGTTTCCGGTTTTACGAAGCAGCCAGGGAAAAAGATCTTCCTGCACAATTATATTATCACCAGGGAAGTCACGGCGGTGATCCACCCTTTTCGATGATGAACCGATGGTTTACACGCTATCTGCACGGAGTTGAAAATGGTGTTGAGAAAGATCCGCCTGTTCAGATCGTGCGTGAACACGAAAAACTGCCCACAGCTTATTCCGCTTACCCTGATAGTCATGCATCCGATGTAATACTCTACCTTCATATTGGGGTGGATAATGCGGGAGGAATGTACACCGAGAAGTCCTTATCGGATCAGCCGGAGCAATCGTTTAAAGATGACTGTCGTGTCTCAGGTGAAGAACTGGTTGAACTCAAAAACAAGGCGCACCGACTACTTTATGTGACCCCGGTTTTAAAGGAAGATCTGCGTATTTCAGGAACAGGAAGAGTCACCGTTCGTTTATCGAGCAGTAAACCTGCAGCAAACCTTTCGGTATATTTGGTTTCATTACCCTGGGAAGACGAAAAAGGAACGGAAATCTACGACAATATTATTACACGTGCATGGGCCGATCCTCAGAATTACAAATCGCTTACTAACGGCGAAGCATTAATTCCAGGGAAGTTTTACGATGTGTCTTTTGACTTAATGCCGGATGACCAGATAATTGCAAAGGGACAACAGATTGGTTTGATGATCTTTTCTTCTGACAAGGAGTTTACGCTGCATCCTGATCCGGGAACCGAGTTGACTATTGATCTTGATTCCACTACCCTTACATTGCCGATTGTTGGCGGGAAGGCTCAGTACGAGAAGGTTGTGGAGTAAACTTCAGAAGGCGTAAACATTTAACACATAGCCACATAGTAAACGCATAGTCACATAGTGTATTTAAGCAGGTGTTTAAATAGTGATGTCTGAAATTCAATTATTTTTTCATTTTCATTCTGCCTAAAATCAACTTTTTTCCTAACTTAAATAAGAAACACTATTCATGAATGAAATAACTAAATCAAAAATCGACAAAATCAGCTACGAAATTATTGGTGCTGCCATAGAGGTACACAAACAACTTGGTCCTGGATTATTAGAAAGCGTTTATCATAAATGCATGAAAATAGAATTGGAAATCAGAGGATTAAAATTCGAGACAGAGCTGAAGGTCCCTATAGTTTATGAGGGGTACGAATTGGAAAGTACTCTTCGCTGTGATTTGTTCGTAGAAGATCTGATCCCGGTTGAATTGAAATCTGTAATTGAAGTTGCACCTGTTTTCGAAGCGCAAATTCTCACCTATATGCGTTTACTTGAATCTCCAAAGGGAATTCTGATCAATTTCAATTGTAAAAACCTCTTTCATAACGGGCAAAGAACCTTTGTGAATGATATATACAGTCAGCTTCCTACTGAATAATAATATTTCTATGTGACTATGCGAAAAGCTATGTGACTATGTGTTTTAGAGTGTGAATTAATTGAGGTTAGAGTTTCTGCTGATACCAATAGGAAGTGAGGATATAATTTCGGCGGTTCCTTTTTTAACCAGTTGAAAATACTCTTCGATTTCAGAATCTGTGAGTTCGTCGATAAAATGTTCCTGGAAGTAACCATTCAATCTGTCCCACATACGGATTTGAATTTCAGCGGCGTCGGAAATAACCTGTTCCCTGTTTCCGGAGTTAAAATCCAGTTCATTTAGTTTACTGC
>CBFGMW010000601.1:0-1968 GCA_965649925.1 uncultured Fluviicola sp. | reverse complement strand
AAGAAAACATAAGTATCTGATTCCTGGATTAGAAAACGATTATTCATGCGCTCTTCAAAAATAGTAAGCACATAAACAACAAGGCTTCCGAAGTTTAATGCGGCAATAATTCCTCCCCACAATTTTTCAAGTACCAAATAGGCGAAGACTGTACAGGTTACCATCCAAACCGGAGTGGCCAAATGCATTCCCCGCATCGTAAAAAGCGCAGTTATCAGAGTTGCCGTAGCACCCAGAACTCCTATTTTAGTAACCAGCCGGTAATCTTTCGTCCTGCGAAGAAGGAAAAGACAAAATGCCATTAGTCCCACCGCCGCAATATCTGGAATAGGATTGTAATGAGCATTTAAAGAATTAATAACAGCAACAACAAACAGGATTACAATGAACATTAATCCAGCCTGATTAACAAGTCGGTATCTGGTGCGATCAAAGACTTTTATCTGATCTTCAGTAAGTTCAATTCCGGAGTTATTCATTGCAGAGTGAATAGTTTGTTTAAATTACAATACTATTCCAACTAACAATGCAAGTGTTTATTTTTTAACAGGAATCTGCTTTAAGACATCAAGATATAACCCCCAGAATTTCGCTACTGATGAGATTTGAACTTTCTCGTCGGGTGAATGTGCGCCGCGAATATTTGGTCCGAAGGAAATCATTTCCATATCAGGAAAATGCTTCCCTAAAATCCCGCATTCCAAACCTGCGTGACAAGCTTTTATCTGTGGCTCACTTTTGAATCGCTCACGGTACAACTTCGCCATTAACAAAACAATATCCGATTCCGGTAAAGGCTGCCATCCGGGGTACTCTCCATTTTGAACAACTGTTACACCGACACTTTCAAAAGCATGACGAACAGCATTTGCTACATCAGTTTTTGTAGAGTCAACCGAACTGCGCTGTAAACTTTGAGTGGTGAATTTACCATCTTTTACTTCCACTTTAGCTAAGCTCGTAGAAGCTTCAACCAAATCCGGCATGTCCGGGCTCATTCTGAAAACTCCATTCTGAACGGAATACAACGATTGAATAATGTATAAAAAATGATGGTTTGACACTACTTCTTCAGGAACATCAACTTCTGAAACCGACCATTTCATGTCGTGCTCAATGGTTTTGTATTCATCGGAAAGCGTTTGAATGAAAGCATTAATCTCACTTTTCGCCAGCGCTGCCTTCTCTTTTACAACAGTAATCACGGCTGTACTTTCACGTGGAATTGCGTTTCTTAAACTTCCACCTTCAAGCGAAGCCAAGCTTAAATTGACAATTGAATTAACATGATGCAACAATCTGTTCATCAATTTATTAGCATTTGCACGTCCAAGATGAATATCCATTCCCGAATGTCCGCCAAGAAGTCCTCTCAGTTCCAGTTTAAATGCCACAGAATCTGCAAGTGTATCAACAAATTCAACATCCATGGAAGTATTGGTATCAATTCCACCTGCACAGCCAATAGAGATTTCGTCATCATCTTCTGTATCCAGGTTCAGGAGGATTGTTCCGGAGATGTTTTTCGGATTAACTTTCATTGCTCCTGTCATTCCGGTTTCTTCATCGATGGTAAACAAAGCCTCGATGGCAGGATGCTGAATTTCATTGGAAGCCAAAGTAGCCATGATTGTTGCAACACCGATGCCGTTGTCAGCTCCAAGCGTTGTTCCGTCAGCTTTCACCCAATCTCCATCAATCAGCATTTCTATTCCCTGCTGATCGAAATCGAATACTTTATCGGCATTTTTCTGGTGAACCATGTCTAAATGCGACTGAAGAACGATCGTTTGACGATTTTCCATTCCAGCTGTTGCCGGTTTTTTAATAATGACATTCCCGATTTCATCCTGAATGGTTTCCAAACCAAGACTGTTACCGAAATCAACCATAAACTGAATGACACGTTCTTCTTTTTTCGATGGTCGCGGAACTGCATTCAAATCTGCAAAATGGTTCCAAAGTGCT
>CBFGMW010000600.1:0-1981 GCA_965649925.1 uncultured Fluviicola sp. | reverse complement strand
GGTTATTTGCTGCATGTGTTTCTAAATGCCTCGCAGGAAACCGAGCGCTATTTGCTTGATAACCATAAGCAAACTCAGGATCAGTACGTTGTTATTTTGAAGCAGAAACAGCAGATTGAAGTAATGTTAAAAGAAATTCATCACCGTGTAAAGAATAATCTCCAGATCATAGCGAGTTTACTGCGTTTGCAATCAGATATTTCAGAGGAAGGAAATAAAGGGATTCTTCAGGAGTGTGTGAATCGGGTTGATACTATGGCAATGATTCATGATAAAATGTATAAGTCGGACACATTTCGGCAGTTTGATTTATCGAATTACGTAGAAAATCTGATGGTTCATATTTGTGATAGTTATTCACTTGAAGAACCAGTAAATGCTTATGTAGACGTGGAGCAAATTGAGGTTTCTACAGATACGATTGTTCCAATGGCAATGATTATGAATGAATTGATTGCTAATTCAATTAAACATGCTTTTAAGAATCAGCCTAAGCCAAAAATAGATCTGACAATTTCGAAACTTCCGAATTCAGCGATTTTGCTCATATATGAAGATAATGGTGAATGGAAGAGTGATAAAGAATCCTTTGGGACCGAAATAATAGCTGTTATGACTGAACAGCTGGATGGAGAGCGAAAAGTCGAAAAAGGAGAATGGGGAACTAAATTTTCTTTTGTCCTGAAAAATCTCTGAAGTTTCAGTAAATACCGGTTGTTACTGAGTGATATTCTCTTAAGAATAACGTAATTTCACAGGTAATTCAAAAACAGGTAATTGAAACAGCGTAGATTTAGTGATAACCAGATGGAATCGACAGATCAAAGCACTGTAATGATCTACGATAATGCGCGATACCGGCTCGTTTTACGCTTGTCACTTTTGTTCGCTGTATTACTGTCTATCGTCGCTTTATTGAATTATGGAGAACCGAAATACAACGGATATTTGGATCTGATTATAGTCGCAATTTGTTTAACCTCTTACATCGTTTTACTTAAAACTAAGAAGTACAAAATTGTCGGTGCACTGGCTTCTTTTTCGGCTCTGATCATCATTGGTCTGGCACTTTTTACTACTTCAACGCTTCATTATACAACACCCATGTGGATGGTTGTGAGTGTGCTTTTTACGTTTATTGTGCTTCGTAAAACCTTTGGAGTTATTGTCCTGGTGCTGAATTTCATTATGCTTTTCGTTTATATTTATTTCTTCCTTGGTGAGAATATAAGTCAAATGCCACCACTTACAAATTATGGCGCGTTGCTTTATATAGTAGAGTTTTTTGTTTTAGGGATCGCAATTGGTTATTTGCTTTTTGTGCTTATCAATGTTTCACAGCATTCTGAACGACAAATGATGGTGATAAACGCGACGCTGAATGAGAAAAATGCGTTGATCACGAAGCAAACTTCTGAAATGGAATTGATGTTGAAGGAAATTCATCATCGGGTAAAAAATAATCTCCAGATTATTTCCAGTCTGTTGCGTTTGCAGGCAGAATCCGTAAAAACCGACGATAAATCCGTTTATTATGAAGCCGTGAACAGAGTGAGTGCAATGGCTATTATTCATGAAAAAATGTATCAGAATTCGGCGTTAAGCGATTTTAATTTGTCACAGTATATCGACTCGCTGCTTCATTCTTTATTTGAAAGTTATTCCATTCAGAAAGTCAAAACCTCCGTAAATGTGCATGTTGATAAGCTTCCTTCAAAATCACTTGTCCCGCTGGCAATGCTGTTGAATGAGATGGTTTCCAATTCGATCAAACATGCATTTGTCAATCACTTAAGTCCTGAAATCAAAATAGTGATTGCAGATGTTGCCGACAACCAGTTTGTTGTGGAGTACTTCGATAATGGAAAATGGGTAGAGAAACAGTCTGATTCTTTCGGGCTCGAGATTATAGATGCAATGACCCAGCAACTGGATGGATCTCAAACCCGAAAATCGACAGAGGAAGGAACTTTTTCAATTT
>CBFGMW010000599.1:0-1983 GCA_965649925.1 uncultured Fluviicola sp. | reverse complement strand
ACAATTTTCATTTTGAAAAAGTGCTAATTCGTTTTCGAATATCCTGCTGGATCCGTTTAATACAGCCCGCTGACAATTGTAATTCGCAAGTAGTTTTCCTTCCAAATTGGAAATTTCGCAATTGATCCTGCAAAGATATCCGGTTGGAATATCGGAAACTAAGTAGTAACTCATTCCCGGGTTGGTTTTGTCTTTTAAGATTGCAACATCTTCATAAGAACTTTTAATTCGATACTGAAGAGCTTTCCAATTTCCATAATAATCAACGCTCGACCAGGAAATTGCGGGCCAGCAATCGTTGTATTGCCAGAAAAGTGTTCCGGAACAACGTGGTTTGTCAATTCGGTGCGCATTTACAGCGGTTTCAACAGCCTCTGCTTGCGTTAATTGCGAGAAATAAACAAAATCCTCAAAGCTTTTCGACTGGCCAAAAAGTAAATCAGCATGTTTTGCAATCATTGAATTTCCGACGTAACTCTTTTGGTGCTGTTTCATGTTTGCACTTTCGAGTGACCATTCACTTGTTTTACTGAATTTCAGCAAAGTTGAATATTCCGGGAACGATTGAAAACCGTACTCGGCATTGAATCGTCCGATTTTAGCTCCCATATTACTCATAGGATCTTTTCCATGCCAGACTCCCCAGTAATGCTGCGTGCCGTGATTGTAAAACTCATCGCTTCCCCAATTGCTTAATGGAGACGTGTGAACATACGGTACTTTTGAAAAAGCGCTAATGCTTTCCGGAATCAGCTCTTTGAAAAGCTTGTCGTAATCTGCAGAGATCTGAACTTGTGATTCTGCAGAAAGATTAAATGTTTGCTGAAAACCCCAGTTTTTCCAGGCTACATCTACTTCGTTGTTTCCATTAAAGTAAACCAGTGATGGATGTGATGAAAGTCTGGGAATTTGCTGTTCCAGTTCAGAGCCGACATTTTTCAGAAAAGCATCGCTTCCAGGATACATGGCACAGGCAAACATGAAATCGTGCCAAACCATGATGCCGAGTTTATCACACTCTTCCATAAAAGCGTCTTTTGCATACATTCCCCCACCCCAGATTCTAACCATATTGAAATTGCTTTCAGCCATAGTTTGAACAGAGTTTTTCAATTGATCATCTGTGATTTTTGCAGGAAAAATGTTGTCTGGGATGTAGTCGGCACCTTTGCAGAACATCGGTCTGTTGTTGACATGAATTACAAACGAAGTTCCCCACTGGTCTTTTTCCTGAACCACTTTGGATGTTCGGACACCAAATTGAATTGTATCATGATACAGGACTTCTCCAGCGACAGTTTTTAATGTCCAAACATCTTCATATAGAAACTGTTCTCCTTGTCCCCTTGGCCACCAAAGAGCCGGATTCTCCAAGAAATCTGTTCTTACAACACGCGCATCCCACAGTGTAACTGTTTTCGTTCCGTATAATTTACTTTCCCATATATATTCCGTTTGAGCGAAGTCGTTCCTTAGAAAAAGGATGTGGTTCTGTTCCGCTTTATTGTCAATAACTGAGAATGTGGAAATGGATTTTCCGATGACGCAATTGGATTTGTAGCTAACAAGTGATGCCGGTTCCCAAAAACCTATTGTTACCATACGCAATGACCAATCCCAGCCAAACTGATATTGTGGTTTTCTGCAATAAGGAGCAACTTTTACCGAACCCGCGTCATTCGGTGCTGGATATACAAAACGCCGGGCTTCAGCTTCTTTTTCCTTGATAGGAGAAGTAAACACAACACGAATCACATTATCACCTGTATTCAAATATTGCTTCACATCAAAACGATAAGCCACAAAGGAGTTTTCTCCCTTGCCAACACTTACGTTATTTACGAATACCTCACCATAGGTATCAATTGACGGGAACTCCAGATCATAGAATTCATCCGTCTTAATTTCTGAAAGATTGAGGTGCGCTTCAAAAATCCAGTTGTAATTCTCAATCCAGGCAAAAAGTTTTTCATTTTCTCCAAC
>CBFGMW010000598.1:0-1998 GCA_965649925.1 uncultured Fluviicola sp. | reverse complement strand
TTTCATCCATTGCTCATAATTTATTGGCCCGTAATACGGATGAACTTCCGTACGGTTCGGATCATCGGCGTAATGCGCTTCAAAATCGAGCCATTCTTCTACAAACTCATCCACTGCCAATTCGAGTTCTTCATTTCTCAATTCAGCATCCTTGGGAGCAAACCCAACTTCCATTCCGCGTGCCATTGGCTTGTCCGAATCAAGGAAACGAAGCATCGATTCGAGCTTTTCGGCAGGAACAATCTGTTTTTCAGGATTTTTTCCCGTTGCAATGCGCAAAGTGTCTGTTAAATGTTCTACCATTCGCTGCGCCGACATACTTCCCCACTGCGGTTTATCTGCTGCGGATAACTTATTCAGGTAACCCAAAACGGTCTCTAAATCTATTTCAATAAACATAACTTTCTATTTTTTTAAATAATCAGATCCGGAAAGCACCCAAAGACTTTTCGGCACCACCTCTAAATTAATTTCTTTTCGAACATGGAACGGCTCTCCGTCATAATGTGCTAAGGGTTCTTCCAGTAAAATACGTGCTTTTTTAAACGGAACAATGCGAATAAACCGCGAACCATCTACTTTTTTAAAAAAGAACCTGCTTAAAATTCCCATAGTCCTCCACCAGGCGAAACGTCTCAAAAGTACAAACTCCATCTGCCCGTCAACAACTGTTGAGTGGGGCGAAATACAAAATCCGTTTCCGAACTCCGATGAATTGGCAATAGAACAAAGCAGGTATTCGCCTTTGATTACCTCATCAACCATCGTGATTTTCATTTTGGGCGGCTGGTAAGAGAAATACTCTTCGTAAACCAACTGGATATACCCCCAAAAACCGCGAATATGGTATTCGTCAAAGCGTTTCGCTATAAACGCATCGAAACCATAACCGCCAACTCCCAAAAAACGTTTGTCATTCGCCAAACCTGTATCCATGCAGATACTGTTGAACTGATTGATGTTCTGAATGGCAGCCGGAGTTTTAAGCGGGACCTTCAGATGGCGCGCCAATCCGTTCCCGGAACCCGTTGGAATAATCGCCAGGTGACATTTTGTGCCCACCAGTGCAGTCCCAACTTCATGCACTGATCCGTCGCCACCAACGGCACAAACAATGTCAACACCTTCCAGTGCCGATTCAACGGCAATAGACTGCGCGTGTTTTTTATACTGGGTAATGGCAATGTCATAATCGAACCTGGAATGATCCAAATACGTCTCAATCATTTGAGGAACCCTGGCTTTTTTAACTCCTCCTGAAATCGGATTGATGATGAAGCGAATTTTCTTTTTCATTTCACCACCATTTTATTGTATATCAAATCCTGCGCATAGGTTTGAATCATCGCTTTCAAACGTCTCTTCATTTTATTCGCCAGCGCTTTCTTTTCTTTGAGAACATCTTTCGGTTTTGCAGTTCTTTTAGTGATATCGAATAAACTCACTACTTCATTATTCGAATAAACGAGCATGTATTTATCGAAAGAATAGTAATAGGTTCCTTCCAGGTAAGCAACCGCTTCGCGCGGATCTTTAGAGAAATATGAGTGTCCGAAGGAGAAATAGCGGGTTTTCACGTTACATAAATCAACCAGCGTCGGATAAATATCCATATGCTGGAAGATAGTCTTTTCTCTTCGTTTTGGCAGTTTACCACCTGGTGAATAAAACGCAATCGGAATACGATACATTTCCGTTCGCTGACCATAAACATTACTTGTTGTGGCGGGAGTATGATCTGCCACCAAAACAAAGATTGTGTTGTTGTACCACTTTTCTTTCTTCGCCTGCTCAAAGAACAGTTTCAAACTCATATCGGCGTAATGCAGACTTTTACAAATCGGATCGGGGCCAGACTTCAGTTTTTTGCGCCATTTTTCCGGAATATAATACGGATGATGTGATGAAAGCGTAAAAAGTGTTGCCATAAAAGGCTCACCTTGCTTAGTCATTTGTTTTGCCGACCACGGATTGAAGTATTCATCCAAAATTCCCCAA
>CBFGMW010000597.1:0-2000 GCA_965649925.1 uncultured Fluviicola sp. | reverse complement strand
GCGTTTGACACATAATGACCTAATTATTCGGTTACTTCCATCAAATAACAACCAATAGTTGTCAAAAACATCGAAAAGTAGCGCAATTACAACCACAAGTATTGTACTTTAATAGTCTCCGGAAATGGTTGACGATAACTTTGCAGTATCGAAATCATTTAAAAAGAAACAAGATGTTAAGTACAAAATTAATCGGGAACAGAATTACCGATGCACGCAAAAAAGCAAACATGTCGCAGGCGCAGCTTGCCGAGCAGTTATTCATCAGTTCTCAGGCCGTTGGAAAATGGGAACGCGGCGAATCGATGCCGGACATTATTACATTGACTCGTTTAGCCGAATTACTGGGAGTTGACCTGAACTACTTCTCCGCAGGAACAATAACGGAAAGCAGCGAATCACTGGTTAACACTTCGGTGAATGAACCAGAAAACGTACTTGTTTCCGGTGCTTCGAATACCAAAAAGGAAAAAGCCGGAAAAAAAATGACCTGGGATATGTCGCGAGGGAACTGGGTAGATGCCGACTTCTCCGGATTAAAAAATCTTCATGAGAAATTTGGTTCATCGAACATGCAGCGCTGTCTTTTCAAAGATTCAGAATTGTCGGGACTACTCTTAAGCGGCAACAACATTTCGGAATGTAATTTCACCGGATCGGAGATTAACAACAGCCAGATCCGCCGCTCGAACCTGGAAAAGAACTTGTTCAACAACTGTTCGCTTCAGGAAACTGAATTTTCAGGAAGTTTTCTCTCCGGCTGCGATTTCACCAATGCGGATCTTAGCGGCGCAACCCTTAAATCGGGCGGATTTGAGAAAAACATTGTTTTAAACACTGTCTGGAACCGCACTTCGTTCATCAGCACATACATTGCAGACATTTTATTTGAAGGAAAACTGGAAGATTGTTATTTCGAAGCTTGTTCGTTTAAACGCGTTACGTTTCAGAATGCCACGTTAACGAATACCTTTTTCAAGAACAACGATCTGAAACGCATCAAGTTTGTTGACTGCAAAGCAGACAAAATCACTTACGAGTTTCTAAAACATGGTAAAGCCGATTTAAGCGGGATTACCCTGATGGATTTGTGAAGGAAACCGTATTTCATTCTGGGAGATTTTATGCGTTTCCCGGGGTTTTGAAAAGATGTAATATCAGACTATTTAAGAGTCAGGACAATGATCAAAATACTATTCATTGTCCCGGCTCTTTTTGACACCCGGCAACCGAAGCACCGAAATCCGTACCTTTAAACCGTTGAGTTAAATAAAGCAGACTGATGATCGAATTATATACAAAAGCCGGGAAGTTCCTGAAATTGCAGGGAATTGAGGAAATAAATGCCGATCACGCCGATTTCATTTTAATTCAGTTCCAGGATTATACCCAGGCTGATCTGGCATGGGTTCAATCGAATTACGGTTTGGATCTGTCGATCATGCAGCACACCGAGGATATTGAGATCAGTTCCCACTTCCAGGAAAGCGACCACCAAACAGCATTTCACTTCTCCCTGCCCTATTTCAAACAGAAAGATTCTATGGTGGAAGAATCGTATTTCCTGATCATGACGGAAAGCCGGTTCTTTGCTTTCTCCAGTTCAGGGCTTGATGCGTATTTCACAGAACTTTATGCTCATAAATTTGATACACGTTTGATTGAGACGGTAGACATGTTCGCCTTTCAAATAGAATTTTTGTCGGATTACTACGCCGATATTACGGAGAATATTGCCCGCAGAATTAAGTTCCTTGCCTCACGCGTTCTGGTCAAAAAGGAATTCCAGGAAGACGATCTGGATACGATCACACGACTGAACTTCAACAATCTGCTCATCAAGGAATCGATCAACGAATTTATCCGGATCCTCACGCTTACAAAGAAAAGTGCGCGCAGATCGAAGATGAATATCCGGGAAAAGATCGATGAGGAGTTAAATGATTTGTCTGTAGTTTCAGATTATAGAGAAACCAATAGCCCATCAACTGATCTTGAGG
>CBFGMW010000596.1:0-2007 GCA_965649925.1 uncultured Fluviicola sp. | reverse complement strand
GATGGAAGAGCAAAAGAGTATTTCCAATATGGGCGGAACCATGCGTCTTGGGAAATACAAATGTCAGCTGAAACCAGATTCGAAAGTTGCAGAAGCATACGGAACGGAAACCATTGAGGAACGCCACCGTCACAGATACGAATTTAATAATGAATACTTAACCCAATTTGAGGCAGCCGGAATGATTGCCACAGGTAAAAACCCGGAAACCGGTTTGGTTGAAGTAATAGAAATCCCGGAACATCCCTGGTTCGTTGGAGCACAATTCCACCCGGAATACAAAAGTACAGTAGATAACCCACATCCTCTGTTTGTTGCCTTTGTGAAAGCAGCAATCGAGAACAGCAAAAATTAAGAAATGGATAGAAATTCTATTATTGGTCTCTCACTGATCGCGGTATTGCTTTTCGGCTATACTTACCTATCGCAACCTTCAGCCGAAGAGATCAAAAAACAGGAAAAAGCAAAAAAAGAGCTTGCTGAAAAGAAAAAGGAAGAGAATAATAAGCGTTCGAAGGAAAAGACAGCTAAACTGAATACCAAAAAAGTCGCAGCGAAAGATTCTACAGTAGTTAAAACTGATTCAGCAAAACCAGCTGTTCAGCTTCCTGCTTTTAAAGAAGAAATCCTGGACATGACTTCAGATCAATTGATTGTTTCCGTTTCTACCAAAGGTGGTGACATCTCAACTGTTCAGTTAAAAGGATTTGAGTCTTACGACGATTTCGCAAAGAACGACGGAAAGAAAACACCGCTTCAGCTTTTTGATCCTAAAGACAATACAAACCAGTTAGTTTTTACTTATAAAGGACAGAAATACGAAACCGGTGACAAACCATTCGAAGTTGTTTCTGCTACAAAGAACAAAATTGTTTTAGAGCACAAATTAGAAGAAGGTAGCATTCGCTACATTTATAAGCTAAACAACTGGTACAACCTTGATTTTGATATCGAAGTTAACGGTTTGGCAAAACAGGTTCCTGCGAGTTCGGTGATGCTGAACTGGAAAACTACCATGAAACGTACGGAAAGATTGGTTTCAGAACAACGTCGTGTTTCAACCATTTGTTTTCAAAATGCAGACGAAAAACTGGATTGGACCAGTGAAGCCGCAAGCGACAGCAAGGCTGCAGAGCAAAAAGTAAACTGGGTTGCATTTAAGCAAAGTTACTTCTCTGCGATTTTAACTCCTGTAGAAGCTTTTGAGCAAAAAGGAACAACCTTCAAAATCAACGGTTTCACGGAAACATCGAAACGTGCAACATCG
Organism: uncultured Fluviicola sp.; assembly: GCA_965649925.1. Lineage (GTDB taxonomy): Bacteria > Bacteroidota > Bacteroidia > Flavobacteriales_D > Crocinitomicaceae > Fluviicola. The sequence goes on along the minus strand of CBFGMW010000596.1, from coordinate 740 downwards.
CATATCAAAACTTACAACACAACTCTGAATTTAGGTTTGAACTCTACAGAGAACAGTGTAACAAGTTTTCACTGGTACTTTGGTCCTAACGATTACAAAACATTGAAATCGTACCATAAAGGTTACGACGACATCTTAAACTGGGGATGGGGAATTTTCCGCTGGATTAACCTTTACGCGGTTGAACCTTTATTTACATGGTTCCTGAGCATTGGGATTCCGGCAGGATTTGCCATTCTATTATTGACATTGGTTTTGAAATTGGTACTGATGCCGATCCAATGGAAAATGTTCGTTTCATCTGCAAAAATGCGCATATTGAAACCTGAAACAGATGCAATTAATGCGAAATATCCAAATCCGGAAGATCGTATGAAAAAGCAAATGGATATGATGGCCCTACAGCGTGAATCGGGAGCCTCTCCCCTCGCCGGTTGTTTACCAATGTTACTTCAGATGCCAATTCTTTTAGCGGTATTCCGTTTCTTCCCGGCATCGTTCGGTTTAAGACAACACGGATTCCTTTGGGCCGAAGATCTTTCATCTTATGACTCTATTTGGGATTTTGGATTCAACATTCCTGTTTACGGTGACCACATGTCGTTGTTTACATTATTGATGGCCGGAACAACATTGGCTTACACCTATTTGAACTCTCAAAACGTAACACAGCAGCAACAGCCGGGAATGCCGAACATGAAAGTAATCATGTATATCTTCCCGTTCATGATGATCTTCTT
>CBFGMW010000595.1:0-2008 GCA_965649925.1 uncultured Fluviicola sp. | reverse complement strand
CAGTCATCGGAACCAAAACATAACCAACACGATCCCATTGGTATGGACCCCATTTATCTTCAAAAATGTCGAACGCTTCTTCCATGTTCGTGAAGGATGCATTCATATCCGAAACGTCGGTTGAATGCGCAGCCAGCATAACCGGAACAGGATTATTTTGGTAATCCGTAAATGTATCATTGACAAAAACGTAATTCGAAACCGCCAGCGAGATCAGGTAAGACGGAATCGTCTGGTTCACTTTCCAATGATGTGTTTCAGACAAATCCGGATTAATAACCGTTGCCTGCAAAATACCGCCACAAGCAGCATCGTGATCAGGAAGTGTTGTTACGAACAAGTCATAAGTGGAACGCGTTGTGAAATTATCGAAACAAGGAAACCATGTTTTCCCGTAGTTATGCGGAATATCATCCAGAGAAACTCCAACGTTGTAAGCATAAGCCGAATTGAAATAAAATCCGCCGAAAGAAGGATCCTGAACTGTAGTTCCGTGATAGAAAACAGTAATGGAAGTTGAATCGCCTGTATTGTACACATTTCCCAAATCGACCTTAAACCCAAGTGGAGCCGTTGTAAACGAAAGCAGATTCCCACTCGAATCGTGAACACTGTCAACTGTAGGACCCATCAGATCCAATTTTATTTCAGAGATATTATTCACCAAAGGCTCAATACTGATCTCAGCATTTCCCTTTAGAATAAACGTTGTAAAATCGCGCACATCGAGATTGATGGTGTAATGCTCAATGGAAATACTGTCGCTGCGGGTATCGTAAGGAAAAGATGTTTGGGCATTTGCGGTAGAAAACAATCCGGCAGAAAGGATGAGGATCAGAAGAAAGTAAAGCAACGTAGTACGATTCATAGTTTGGAAAATGAATGCTAAATATAAGTTAGTTCGCAGTGATATGCAATTTGGAATGGTCGGGGAATAACCAGTCGGGACGAATAATTATTCGCCCCGACTGGTTATTATTAGATTATGCTGCCGGCGATTGATTCTTAGAACCACCACTCTTTCCGATGAGTTTTCGTGCAGCTTTGTATTCTGCGAAGAAATTGGTGTCGGAGTCACTGAACAAACTAACGCAAGGATCGAGTTGGCCGAGCAGGAATCTGTTTAATTGTTTTTCCAGATCTTTAATTGCCTGCGTTTCCAAGCTGCGATCGATAATTGCCTGGCGGACGCTGTTCTTGTGTTCTTCAAATGAAGCAGCCTGATCACGGAATTGCTGGATCTGTTCACTGCTGATTCCCACATTGTTCAAAGCACTTTCGTAGGTATCGAGATCTTCCAAAAGGGCGATGATCAAAACCTGTAAGCGATTTTCGGAGGTTACGCGAAGAGTGCTTTTTGGTTCTTTGTTCCGCTCACGCAATCCATGATTGCCGGTTTGAACAGCATGCAAGGAAAGACCTTTCTTTAAATTGCTCATACTGTTGATGAAGGCTGTCATAAAACCGTCTTTTTCGAGTTTGGCACCTTTCGTCAGCGTGCTTTGGGCATTCAGTTTACTGCTTAAGGTGTTGAGTAAGGATTGGTATTGATCTACGATGCTTACAATTCCCGGAACCTGGTTCCAGCTGCTTTGGTGGTCATTTACCACAGCGAGTACGTTCTGGTACATCGACAAGTGGTTAAGCGTTGTCTTCTTCATAAAAATCATTTTATACACTAACGCACCGATTGTTTTTGAAATTGTGTAACCAGCTTGTTGTGAATTTGTTAACTAGCGTTAAATCAGGCATTTTGTTGAGCGAACCAAGTTTGTGATTTTTCAAAACGTTGTTTTCAATTAGCAAGAAAAAAGCATTTCTTTCTGGTTATTTGCTGTCATCTGCCGACTCTAACACCTCATCTATGGACCCAAGGCGCACACCCATTGGCTCAAGAGGGACGCACATAGACCCTAAGGCCACACCGAGCGACTCTTGGATGACGCAGCTTGATTCTGGGACGGCGCACATTGACTCTAGGGCCAAAGAGATTGGCTGTGGTGTCACA
>CBFGMW010000594.1:0-2014 GCA_965649925.1 uncultured Fluviicola sp. | reverse complement strand
TACACATGCCTGGCAGATGAATGATCAGGTAAAAAGCTATTGGCAAGATTCATATATTCATGGATTAAAGCGCATTCCATCCAGGAAGTGGGATGTTTTTTCGGCGGTAAACAAAGGAGAATTGGTTCCAATTAAATCGAACAAGTACTTTTACGTGGATACAATGCACTATTCGTACCCGTTTGCAAAACACGAAGTAAAAGATTTTGTATCCGAATTAGGCAAACGTTTCCAGTCGAAATTGAAACAAACGGATCTTTACGGAACACGACTCGTCCTGACATCTTTATTACGCACAAAAAGTTCTGTTTCACGTTTAATGAAGCGGAACAAAAATGCAATCAAACATTCATCTCACCTACATGGAACAACTTTTGATATTTCGTACAATACTTTTCTGCATAACCGGGCTTTAAGCGATGGTGAAGTTGCTCATCTGAAAGAAACACTGGCACTCACACTTTTTGAAATGCGGGAAGAAAAGAAATGCTACGTACTTTGCGAATATTTTCAGACATGTTTTCATGTAGTTTGCAGGAGTGGGAATTGGAGTGCGGGGGCGCTTTCCAAAAACCCGAAAAAAGCAAGTAAAAATGGGCTTTCTACATAATTTTATAAATTTGTAAAAATGTGGGAATCTTCAATGATTTTATCCGAAAATCGCCAATTCATTTAACAAACTAATTGATGGAAGTCAAAATTCACGAAAGCTGGAAATCCGTATTGCAAAAATCATTCGAAGCTCCTTATTTCGAGCAATTGCGCCAGTTTGTAAAACAGGAATATCTGTCTTTTCCAAATGAAATATTCCCGAAAGGAAAATTCATCTTCCGTGCTTTTGATGCTTGTCCGTTTGATAAGCTGAAAGTGGTAATATTGGGTCAGGATCCCTATCCAACTCCAGGACACGCACACGGATTATGTTTTAGCTGCGATGCACATGTTCGACCGTTGCCAAAAAGTCTGGCAAACATTTTCAAGGAATATGAAGATGATTTAGGAAAACCTGCACCGGCAAACGGAGATCTGAACTATTGGGCTGAACAAGGAATCCTTCTTCTCAATTCTATTTTAACAGTTCGAAAAGGAGCACCACTGAGTCATGCAAACCAGGGCTGGGAAAAGTTTACTGATGAAGTAATCCAGCAAATCAACGATCAAAAAGAATCGGTAATCTTCGTGCTTTGGGGCTCTCCTGCTCAGGCAAAAGCCGCTCGTGTAGACAGAAACAAACACATTGTACTCATAGCGCCTCATCCGTCTCCCCTTTCTGCTTACCGAGGTTTTTTTGGTAGCAAACCATTTTCCACTATCAACCGTATCTTAACCGAAAAAGGCCAAAAAGCAATTGAATGGTAAGCAAACACCATAAGATATAAGGCCGATTTGTAGAGAAAAACTAACTTTGTTTTAATGGAACTGAAAAATGATTTAATACTTCGGGCTGCCCGAGGCGAAGAAATAGAACGTTACCCAGTATGGCTCATGCGACAAGCGGGTAGAATTTTACCGGAATATCGCGCTGTACGCAGCAGTGTCAGCGGGTTTAAAGAATTAGTGGAAACTCCTGCACTTGCAGCTGAAGTAACCATTCAACCGGTCGATTTACTTGGTGTTGATGCTGCGATTATCTTTTCAGATATCCTCGTTGTTCCTGAAGCAATGAACGTTCCATATCAAATGATTGAACAACGTGGTCCCTGGTTCGAAAACACTATTCGTTCAGAAGAAGAGGCGAAGCGGGTAGAAACAAAATTCGACGTTGAAGACCGTTTAGGCTACGTTTTAGAAGCTATCAAGCTAACAGTAAAAGAACTTAACGGACGAGTGCCTGTTATTGGATTTGCCGGCGCTCCATGGACAATTCTTTGTTACATGGTAGAAGGCCACGGTTCAAAAACCTTCTCTGAGGCACGTAAACTTTTAATAACAAATCCAAATTTGGCACAGCAGTTGCTACAGGGTATCACAGACGTAACTATTGCGTATTTGAAAGCGCAGATAAAAGCAGGAG
>CBFGMW010000593.1:0-2015 GCA_965649925.1 uncultured Fluviicola sp. | reverse complement strand
CTATGCTGTACCTTCGTCACATGCTTGCAAACGGTTGTGTAAAAGCAATGGGTGAACGTAACCTGGCTAAAGCGAACTTGTTGTATTCTGAAATTGATGCCAATCCTTTATTCAAGGGAACAGTTGCAACTGAAGATCGTTCTGAAATGAATGTAAACTTCTTGTTGACGAACGACGCATTGTCTGCTGATTTCGATGCAGCCTGGAAAGAAGCAGGAATTATCGGAATTAACGGTCACCGTTCTGTTGGCGGATACCGCGCTTCTATGTATAATGCATTGGAATTAAGCAGCGTTCAGGTATTGGTTGACGTAATGAAACAATTTGCTCAAAAACACGGATAATGAAAATATTAGCAAACGACGGAATTTCGAACGAAGGAAAAGTTGCTTTAGAACAAGCAGGATTCACAGTTATAACAGATAAAGTTGATCAAACGGATTTGGCAAATTATGTCAATGAAGAAGGAATTGAAATAGTTTTGGTTCGAAGTGCAACAACTGTACGAAAAGAAGTAATCGATGCCTGTCCGAACCTGAAACTGATCGGTCGTGGCGGCGTTGGAATGGACAATATTGATGTGGCTTACGCACGTGAAAACGGCAGAACTGTAATCAATACTCCGGCTTCGTCTTCGCAATCTGTTGCAGAATTGGTGATGGGACATTTATTCGCCATTTCACGTTCTTTACATCATTCGTTCAAACACATGGAAACGGGTGATTTTTCTGCATTGAAAAAACAATACGGAAAAGGTGTTGAATTACGTGGAAAGACTTTACTAATTGTTGGTTTTGGTCGTATTGGCCAGTCATTGGCTTCTTACGCTTTAGGATGTGGAATGAACGTGAAAGCAATCAACAATCATCCTGCTACAATTGAAATTCCGGTTGGACCATTCCCCGGATATGGTGAGCTCAAAGTGAAAATTGAAAGCACTTCAGATCTTTTGGCAGAATTACCGAATGCTGATTACATTTCACTTCACATTCCGAAACAATCAAGCGGTGAAGCGGTAATTGGTGCAAAAGAATTCGACATGATGAAGAAAGGTGCCGGAATCGTAAACGCTGCTCGTGGCGGTGTAATTGATGAAAGAGCTTTAATCGCAGCTTTGGATGCAGGAAAAATTGCTTTTGCCGGGTTGGATGTTTTTGAAAACGAACCAAACCCGATGAAAGAATTGCTTTCGCACGATAAAATTGCCGTTACACCACATATTGGTGCAGCTACAAACGAAGCTCAGGATAGAATTGGTTTGGAATTGGCAAACCTGATTATTGCTCAATTCGGAAAACAAGTTTTAGCATAAATGGCGCGTATTCATCCTTTCAAAGCAGTTCGTCCAACCCGCGACAAAGCACAATTGGTTTCAACACGACCGCTTGCCGCATATCGCAAACATGTTCTCAGAGCAAAACTGGACGAAAATCCGTACACATTCCTTCACATCATTCACCCGGAAGTTGATCGCCAACAGTTGGCGAAAGCCTCTTCCGAAGAACGTTTTGAGGCAGTAAGACAACGCTATGAACAGTTCAACGCCCAGGGAATTTTTATCCAGGATGAGGAACCAACTTGTTATGTTTACCGCCAAACGAAAAACGGTCATGAATTTACAGGAGTAATTGCCGGAGCTAGTATTGATGAATACCAAAAAGATACTATCAAAAAACATGAAGCAACGCTTACATCGCGTGAAACCATGTTTACGAATTATTTAAATATTACCGGCTTCAATGCGGAGCCGGTTTTATTAGCCCACGAATCGTCGGCCATTTTAGATGCTATTTTAGCAGAAATCACCAGCGACAGACCGGAATACGAATTCTCAACCACCGATTGCATCAAGCATGAATTGTGGGTTGTTCAGCCAAAACACCTGAAACTACTCGTAGATGCGTTTGAACCGATGGAGGAATTGTATATCGCCGACGGACATCACCGCTCGGCTTCCAGTTCCCGTTTGAAAGATCATTTGTATGCTACAAACTGTGCGAAGGGCGATAACTGCA
>CBFGMW010000592.1:0-2025 GCA_965649925.1 uncultured Fluviicola sp. | reverse complement strand
GGTGCCGGACATCTCGGGGGCGAAAAAGGAGTGATAGAACTATTAAAAAAAGAAGGTTACACCATAACCCCAATCGAATACTGATGCGCAATTTCCTATTCTTATTTGTTGTTCTTGCAGCAACAGCATGTTCTTATGATCCGAATGCCGATCAGCTTGCAATTGATAAAAGAATTAAATCGACTATTAAAAAGAACGGTTGGAAGATGAAGAAAACCTCTTCCGGTTTGTTTATTGAAATAGCCGAAAAAGGAAACGGCACTGAAACAGCAACTTTTACCAGCCAGGTAACATTGAATTACAAGGGAAGTTTGCTCAACGGCCAAATTGTAGATCAAACACCTCCGGGCAAACCGTTTGTCTCAATTGTAAAAGGACTCATTGCCGGATTCCAGGAAGCCCTGCTCGGACAAACAGCAGGAACCAAAATTCATCTGATCATTCCGCCGAACCTGGCTTATGGAGACGAAGACCTGGACAAAATTCCACCGAATTCAACTTTGGTTTTTGAATTGGAGCTGGTAGAAGTTCATTAAAACTGAAAATGCTACAAAGAACATTATTTCCCGCAGACGAGCACAGACGAGCACGGAAGATAATGATTGCATATTTGAACGCAGAAGAGGTCTTCCATCTTCGACGGATTTAGAAAAAATAAAATCTATCCCAGGCAGATTACCTCTGCGAATCTTTCACTATTCCACACATCTGCGTTCTTCTACGCTCGTCTGTGCCTTCGCTGAAGCTTTAGCACAAGCGTAGCGGGATAATTAACTGCCATATCCGTACGATGAATCCGGCCGCAGAAACCCATCATTTCCAGGCAGATAAATCATCTTTTCAGAAGTTCAATTTTATTTCGCTGAAAGCGTTGTTAAAACAAAATGAAACTGCTACTTTTGGGACGATTAAAAAAACGAAATAAACAAACTCTCATGAGCGTTCTGGTTAATAAAAACTCTAAAGTAATTGTACAAGGTTTCACTGGTAGTGAAGGAACTTTTCACGCTGGTCAAATGATCGACTACGGAACAAATGTTGTTGGTGGTGTTACTCCGGGAAAAGGAGGAAGTACGCATTTAGATCGCCCTGTATTCAATACAGTTGCCGATGCAGTTACTAAAACCGGTGCTGATGTTTCTATCATTTTTGTTCCGCCGGCATTTGCTGCAGATGCAATTATGGAAGCAGCTGCTGCAGGAATCAAAGTAATCGTTTGTATTACTGAAGGTATTCCGGTAAACGACATGGTGAAAGCAAAAGAATATTTGAAAGGTTCAGGATCTCGTTTGATCGGACCGAACTGCCCGGGAGTTATCACGGCAGGTGAAGCGAAAGTGGGAATTATGCCGGGATTCGTTTTCAAAAAAGGAAAAATCGGAATTGTTTCCAAATCAGGAACATTAACATACGAAGCAGCTGACCAGGTTGCAAAAGCAGGATTAGGAATTACAACAGCTATCGGAATTGGTGGTGACCCAATCATCGGGACAACAACTAAAGAAGCGGTAGAATTGTTAATGAATGATCCTGAAACGGAAGGAATCGTTATGATCGGTGAGATCGGTGGTAGCTTGGAAGCAATTGCTGCTCGCTGGATCAAAGAAAACGGAACAAAACCAGTAGTTGGTTTTATTGCAGGTGAAACAGCACCAAAAGGAAGAACAATGGGTCACGCAGGCGCAATTGTTGGTGGTGATGATGACACGGCAGAAGCGAAAAAGAGAATCATGCGTGAATGTGGAATTCACGTAGTTGACTCTCCGGCGCACATCGGGGCTAAAATGGCCGAAGTTTTAGGAGTTACAGCATAATCAGCTTTTCCAAATAGTACGGAAATCCCGGTTTGCTTGCAGACCGGGATTTTTGGTTTCATCTCGGCTGCGCTCGATGACCCGAAAAAAATCTGCCTCAATAACAAACTAATCTGTAGAACACATAACAAAATTGCTTAGCGAAGAAAAAGGTCATCCAGCGCAGCCGAGATGCCTCTTTTTACTAACTTCACTTTATATTCCTAATAAT
>CBFGMW010000591.1:0-2036 GCA_965649925.1 uncultured Fluviicola sp. | reverse complement strand
TTTTTGTTTGTGCAAAAGTAATCATTTGCATTTTCATGAGTAAAACGATTTAATGACAGTTTTCCACATTTTATGAGCTTAACCTGAAGAAGGTGTTCCCGTCATTTTTGTTATCCATTTTTTATTTCAGGTCAAGTGTCTTAACTTTGCGCAAAATTCAAATTCGTTGTTCCGAAAAGCGCTGATTTATTGTTTATTACTGCTGTTGATTACCAACGGGAAAGTAATGGAGCTGGTTAAGATTCCTGCCCTGCTTGAACACTTTGCTCAGCACAAGAGTCAGCAGAACCAATTGAGCTTTAATGACTTTTTGTTCATGCATTACGTCGGCGACGACTCGAATAGCCAGGATAATAATTCGGATTCCGAACTGCCTTTTAAAGGAACTTCACAAGCTTCAGGACTGAACGTGGATTTGTACTTAGCCACGCAAATTGTTTTTAAATGTGAGATTGTTCATGAAGAGACATTTGATAAAGCAGTGCCTTCTTTCAATGAATCTTACGCAGGAAGCTTCAACTGCCAACTTTTTCGTCCTCCGGTATTCGGGTAAATATTTCTTCAATCGTTGTCATAACGGTTTTTAATGTTTACTCAATAATCAAAAAATGAAATCAATACTTTTTAGTGCTGTGTTAATCTTTGCAGCTCAATATACGCAGGCCCAGAATTGGACCGGCGCAATTAATTCGGATTGGAATAATCCGCAAAACTGGAATGGAGTTCCTCAAAACGGCGATGATATTACCATTTCAACAGCCAATTATTCGGGAGCGATGGCGCAACCGGTAATCAGCACGAACTCAAATTTTTCTCCTGCAGGAATGCTTGTTGAAGCAGGCTCGGTTTTAACGATAAATGCGAATCTTATAACTACTGATCGCGTAGAGATTTTAGGTGCCGGAACTCAGGTTATTCTGAACGCTGGAATTTTGAATATTTCCGGAGGTGCAGGAAATGCCCGGTTCATTTTTGCGGAAGAAGCACATTTTGAAATGAATGGCGGTGAACTGAATGTTGGTCAGCGCTTGTTGTTTGAATTAGGCGCTTCCGGGGCGCTGAACGACGGCACAATTGACATTGCGGAAACTTTTGCTTTGATTGACGGTATGGGTGCTGTTTCAAGTTCTTTTGTCCAGAACGGCGGATTCATTCAAACAGAAGAATTTGGCTTTGAAAACGAAGCCGGGGATTTTCATCCGGTTTATGAATTAACAGGAGGAGTTTTTACGGTCAACACGATCTTTTTGGTTGAAGGAGCCTTTCCGGGCGCTGGTCTAGGCGAGTTCTACGCAACTGATGGAATAGCTAATTTCTCCGGAACGATCGGTAATCTTGCTGGCAGCACCATGAATTACGTTTTACGGATTGAAGAAAATGCTGTTTTAAACGCGACTTGTTCTGCAATTGATCAATTAGCAGGTGATTCTGTGGTAATCTCAAACGGTGGAACAATGAATGTGAATGCGAATCTGATTTGGAACAATGCCGGAGTTGTGACAGGTGAATTCGCGGAAGTTGTGATAAACGCAAACACAGTTTTGAACGGCAACGGAGAATACCAATTTCCGGATGTAACAATTATTCCTAATAAATCAATGACTCAAATTGAGCCTGAACTGATTTCTGTAAATGGCGACTTCATTCTCGCCGGATCTTATAATCAATTGAATCATGTGCTTGAATTTAATGGTTCGGCAGAACAAAATTTCGCGCTCAGCCAGGATCAAACATTGGATGCTCTCATTATGAATAATTCAGGTGACGGAGTTTCTGTTTCAGGAAACCTGACAATAACAGACAGTTTGAAATGGACAAATGGAATCCTGAATATGAATTCAAACGAATTGATCTTTACTGATGGAGCACTTTCGCTTTCGGCTTCTGAAAACAGTTATGCCATTGGGACTATAATCAAGAAAGGAAATGAAATATTTCTTTTCCCGGTCGGAAGTTCAGGACTTCGTTACAGGCCAGTAGGAATTAGTGCGCCAACCACGGTTTCAACTGAAATTGCTGTGAACTATTATCCGGAA
>CBFGMW010000590.1:0-2044 GCA_965649925.1 uncultured Fluviicola sp. | reverse complement strand
ATGATATTCCCGTTGACGCTGTTGTTCTTTTTCACGATAATCACAATTTGGATAAACGAATTGTGGAGATCAGAGACCATTATGAAAAGCATCAGATTGCAATTCATAAGATTGATCTAAGTGGAACATTGAACGTTGCGTTATCTCATTTATCATTGTTTCTGGAAAGAATCAAGAGTAAGAAAGTCTTGTTCGTTGGTTCGCCGAACTTGAAAGACCATCCTAAAATGGAAGTTTTCAAGGAGAAATGGACACTCTGATAATTGAAAATCATTAAGGTTGAACTTCTATTAAGGATGCATCTTAAATTAAGATTCATTCAGGAAATAAATTGAAAAAATGAATTTTTCCATTCTTTTTCCTTTTTCAATTTTTGGAATTTTCAATTACTTCACGTAATCCTGTTTCTGAACTAAGAAGAATTGCTCGTTCTCCAATTTTGTATAGCCCTGGTCGTAACAGAAATAATAAACCATTCCCTTTTGGGTTGAATAGGTATTGGTGAAATAATGGAAATTGAATCCTTCTTCCGCCAAAGTGATAGCGTCCACAGTTCGTTTGCCTTTCGGGTTAAGCTCTTCAAGGATTCTTCTGTTCTTGCGTAGTATGCGATTTACGCGCTGCATCATTTTGGTTGAATCCTCGTTCAGCCGATTGTTATAAGTGTTCCGGCAGTAATCTGAGCAGAACTTTTGGTCTTTTCTGCCACTCAACTTCTGACCGCATTCCTGGCATTTTCGTTCCTGCATTCTTTTGTTGGATTATTTCGTTCTATCAAGAAAAATAGTTTATTTTCTCAAAAGTGAATCAATTTAGATCAATAACTTTGATTTCTAGATGAATATAGAATACATTTGATATCGCAAATATTTCATTATGTCTAAATTCTACATCTTCATTCTTTTGTTCGTTCCATTCACCGGGTTTAACCAGGTAAAACAAATTGCTTTTGCTGAACTTACTTCAGGAAGCGGAATGTTTTTTGGCGCGGAAATGACTCCTACAACAATTACAGTTACAGTTCAGGGTCCTGCCGACCGATTTTTAGCGTTTGGTTTCGGAACAGGAATGGGAACAGGAAATGATGCGCTTATTTGGTCAACACTCGGAACCGGCGTAGCTCCGCTGCAGCTTCGTGATCATCGCATGATCGGACAGGGAAATGAACCAACTGTAGATGCGCAGCAAGACTGGACCGTGATTTCAAATGACGTTTCCGGCGGAAACAGGACCATTGTCGCTTCCCGTGCTTTAAGCACAGGAGACGCGAACGATGCAACATTCAGTTTTGCCTCTACAACACAAAACTTGTTTTGGGCAAAAGGACCAAGCGCCACCAACCAATTGCAATATCACGGAGCAGCCAACAGAGCAAGCGGAATTGTGCGTAATTGGGTAACTTTAGATACAACGCCACCGGTTATAAATTCTAAAACTCCGGCAGATAATACTAATGGGGTAAGTATTAGTTCAAACATCAATATCGTATTCTCCGAACCAATTTCATGGGGAGCGGGTTCATTGGTTCTTTACGATGGTAATGATAATGTTATTCAAACGGTTTCCAGCGGAAATGCACAGGCAACGATTTCCGGAGCAGTATTTTCGTATAATCCGCCTGCCAATTTAGTGCTGAATACCGATTACTATGTACAAATCGATGCAACAGCTTTCAAAGATGCAGCAAACAACTTTTTCACAGGAATTTCAGATGAAACAACCTGGAACTTTAACACCAATGATATTGTTGCTCCGGTTTTAACTGCTTCTCCTTTTGTTCCGGCTGATAATGCAAGCGGAGTTGGTTTGAACCAAACCCTTACCGCAACATTCAGCGAGGCGGTACAATTCGGAACGGGTGTAATTGAATTATTTGATGGTTCCGGAATTGTAGAATCGTTTGATGTTGCTACAAGTCCTCAATTAACTGTTGCAGGAGCTGTAGTTACTATCAATCCAACAACTGACTTAACAATCAATACTTCTTATTATGTGCATATCGCGAGTACGGCAATTCAGGATCTGAGCTCAAATAATTATGCCG
>CBFGMW010000589.1:0-2045 GCA_965649925.1 uncultured Fluviicola sp. | reverse complement strand
AAAATGACTATCCTTGACACCTGAAAACAAACACTATTGCACATGAACAAACCTGCTATCACTGCTCTGATTACCATCCAGGAAAAAAACACATCCTATTTAGCGGATTCACACTTCAAAGAACTTGGCGGAAAGCCTTTGTTCCGGATTATGATCGACAAATTACTCGCTGTTAAAGCAATCGACCGCGTTCTCATAACAACCGATTCCGACGTTGTACGAAAGACTTATAGCGACAAAAGCAAAATTTCTTTGATCGATTTACCAGGTTCCGAAACGCTTTCAGAAGAATATTCTACGGCTCGTATCCTGGAAGAAATGCCTACTTCGGATAGAATAACTGCCTATTCGCTTGCAAAAATAAACGGCGAACATTTCATGCAGACTCAATGTATCAATCCTATACTTTCCATCCGAACGATTGAAGATGCTATTGAACGTTATTACGATTATGTTCTTAACCAGGAGAATGAATACCCGTTCGATTCTGTGATCAGTCTTTCGCGTGTTGAAAAGCGTTTGTTCGACAACAGCAATTATCCAACTATCACGCTAAGAGATGAACCACATTTCGTGATTTTTGAAGACACCGTATTCAATATTTTCAGCCGCACCTCGTTTGTGAGAAATCACAAACAAAAACTCGGTAAAAACCCGATGTTCTTTGAAGTTCCCGAAATTGAGAACCTGGCGATAGAATCGCCCGCAAGTTATAAACTGGCAAAATTGGTATACGACAACCAGGGATTGGTTTTATAAGCACCGGGTAAAGATCAGCCAGCTCCGGATTTATTTTCTTATTTTCATTGAGAACCTGCTAATAAATTCAACATGAAAAAAAACACTTCTCTTGCTATTACCACAGTAATTGTTCTGATAATGACTACTGTTTGTTTCGCTTATAATTCCTCGGTTTTAGATCAGCAAACACGCCTCGAACTCGACAAAGTTGTTTCACAACTCGATTCATTATCTGGTTACACTGTTCATTTAAGCGGACATACAGATAATACTGGTTCAGAGGATCGTAACAAAGAATTATCCAAACAGAGAGTAGTTTCCGTGAAGAATTACCTAATATCTAAAAACATTGACAGCACAAAGATCGTTTTGGCTTTTTACGGTGAAAGCAAACCTGTGATTGCCAACACATCTGAAGAAAATAAAGCATTGAACCGAAGAGTCGAAATAACGATCAACGGAGAGAAAACGGATCTTCCACCGGCTGACACTGCGCAATCAGAATCGAAGCAAACAACTATTCCTCAAAAGGAAACTCCGGTAGTTACTCCGGAAACAGAGAAAGCGAATACAACAGCAAAGGCAGAGAGCAAACAGAAAAAAGTCAGAAGACGTTTAGTATGGACAGGCTGGAGAACTGGATTTCATTGGAGTACTGCCAGAAAATAAGTTTACTGGATTCACTCTCCCTCTTTACAGCAGCTATCACGTTTTTCGTAGCCGCTCACATCGGCTTTTACATCATCGGCATCGAAACCCAATAGTGAAATTTCTTTCCGAATTTGTTCCTGGGTAATCTTTTTTGTCCAGTAAACTACTGTTGTCGTTTGATCCGATTCATTATACGTTACCAGCTGAATTCCTTTAACATAAACCAATTCTGCTTCTAATTTTCCTCCGCACGTTTCACACACTTTGCAATGACTGCACGTGTTGGGTGTTTTAACAGTAATTGTTTGACGTTTCGAAGCTTTTTGAGCAATTAGCAAATGTGAAACGAATAAAAAGGCAATAAACAAAGAAGCTCTAATCATGACTTTTTTTGTACAAAAGTAAGAAACTGCATCTATGAAACCATAACGGGTATTTAATCAAAAGTCCCGATCCATTGCTGAACCGGGACTTTCTTACTGATCCAAGTGAAGTATGATGCACAGCCCCAGCTTTTGTTAATCGGCTATTCCGGGGATGCGATCTATACTACTGTAATTGCGCGGAGAAACGAGAAGGTATCGCTTAACACCGATTTCTCAACACTATCCACTGTCATTATTGCCCTCACCCACCATCCTGAAGAAACAACT
>CBFGMW010000588.1:0-2051 GCA_965649925.1 uncultured Fluviicola sp. | reverse complement strand
AGCCGGGAGCGGTAACACCAGCCGTTGCTGTTGCTGCTGCGGTGGTGTATGTGGCATAGGTACAACTGGCAGAAGTAGTAAGTGCTGTTGCGGCACATGGATTATCATTTGCCGGTTGAGCCCACGAAATAGTTGTTACGAGAAATAACGCAAAGAGGAGTAGTAGTTTTTGCATGTGTAGTAGAGTAATATAAAGTTGGGCCTAAGTTAAGCATAAAATGAATTCATTTTACCAATTGAACAAGTATATCTCTCTGACAACTATATTACTACTGCTTTAAGGAAACAAAAAAAGAGACAAGGTATTCCCATGTCTCTTTTTACGTTGTTTTTTATTAGTCTACTGCTTTACCAATTGGATTTCGCCGCGTAGTTTCACGTCTTCACCAACCAAAACTCCTCCTGTTTCCAAAGCCGAGTTCCAGGTAAGACCGAAATCTTTACGGTTAATAGAAGATTCAAAACTGAAAGCTGCTTTTTGATTTCCCCATGGATCTTTTCCTTCTCCGTGGAATTCAAGTTGCAACGGAATACGTTTTGTAACTCCGTGAAGCGAGAATTCGCCTTCAATAGTTCCCGATTTCAACTCAGGAAGTTCTGCTTTGAACGTGATTTTCGGATGATTCTCAACATCGAAGAAATCAGCGCTTTTCAAGTGACCATCACGATCTGCATTACGCGTATTAACTGAATCGGTATCGATTGTTGCTTCAATTGTTGCGTTTTTGAACCCTTCGTCAGCTTTTACTGTTGCATCTACTGCGTCGAACGTTCCGGTTACTTTAGTAAACATCATGTGTTTTACACTAAATCCTACTTCACTGTGTGTTGGGTCTATTGCCCAGTTGTTTGTTGCCATAATTATTTGTTTTAAGTTGTTTTATTTTTTAGAGGAAATAGGAAAGAGGAAAGAGGAAATAGGAAAGAGGAAAGAGGAAAGTTGTTTTATTCTCTTCTCTTCTCTTTAAACTTTCCTATTCAATTAATTCATTTCCATAGGTACTTCCATCAACAAAATGGTTGCTCCTGATTTTATGTTTAATGTTATTTCTTTCGTATCCCAGATTCCAAGCGCATCTCTTCGTCCGAGTTTTTGTTCTCCTACTACTGAATCGCCCTCTACCTGCTGAATGAACAAACCGTTTTTCGGATCTTTCAATGTGTATTTCACTTCTTTGTCTTCGGTGAATTTCCCCATGTGGAACCAGGCGTTCTGGTGAATCCACACATTGTCATCTGTTTCATTTGGAGAAAGAATCTGTGCAAAATTGTTGTTCATCGCCGTTTCATCCAGTTTGCGCTGATCGTATCTTGGAGTATGGTTTCGTTTATCGGGAAACAACCAGATCTGGAATAATTTCAAATCCTCAGTACTGCTCGGGTTTGTTTCCGAATGCTGAATTCCTGTTCCGGCGCTCATTACCTGAATTTCACCTGCATTTACAATTGCCTGGTTTCCCATTGTGTCCTGGTGACGGATAGAACCTGATAACGGAATGGTGATTATTTCCATATTATCGTGCGGGTGCTGTCCGAACCCCATTCCTGCGGCAACTTTATCATCGTTCAAAACGCGAAGTACACCGAAGTTTGTTTTTTCAGGATTGTACCATGAAGCAAAACTAAATGTGTGATGGGCATCTAACCAACCGTGGTTTGCATGCCCTCTTTCTTTTTCTGAATAGAATCTTGTTTTCATTTCTGTTGTAGTGCATTTGAGCGTGCTACGAGACAAAGGTAACACAATTATTTAAATATATACCATGGTAAATAAATTTTAGCATTTATTTTGAAACGAGATAAGTTAGTATGCCTGATAGGGCAGGATGATCTGTTTATTCAATAGAAATACAACTAACTTCATCCCGTGGTTTAATTTGTCAGAGATTTAATCTTCTGATAACGAGCGTTAATAAAGCTTTAAGAAAAAGAAATACAGATTTTTTTTCGCGAAGTACTTGCAGGAATGAAATTTGACTGTATCTTTGCAGGGCTTTTAACGAAAAGGTTATACACAATTCTTGAATCTGACTGTAGTCAGAATCGGTTAA
>CBFGMW010000587.1:0-2066 GCA_965649925.1 uncultured Fluviicola sp. | reverse complement strand
TTTCCTGCCGGTTAAATAACACTTTGGTTTCAGAAGTATGGATAGAATCTTTTTTCACCATTGGGTATTCATCCGATGTACATGTGCAGGTAGCCTTACCATCTTTCGCATACGCTTTTGCAACGAATGAAATATCTGTCATTGAATTTTTATAAGGTCCTCCATAACCGTGCTTATCACCGTTTCCGCTTGTTTTCCGACATTTAACTGAACCCTTGTCAATTTTCCATCCTTCCGCTGCTGAATTCCGGATGTTGAATTGTTTATGAACATCTTTTGTTCTGTTACTGCCCGAGGTTGCATGCACAATATCCCGCTGTCCGTTACTTTCTTCTTTTTCCTGGTAAAACACTTTGTAGAACACTTTTACTGTTGCCAGATAATCAGGCACAACCAAAAACCGCGGAGTGTATTTGAATTCTTTATCACTTCCAAAAAAACGTTTGCGGTAAAGGTAGAGTTCAAAAATATTCGTTGAATCGGGAGAAAAAACAGTTGCCTCTGTTAATGGGATAGTGAACGAAATGAGTTTGTCGCTGCTGATAGATGTAACAGGGATTCTTTTTCCTGCAAAAACAATGTGATTTTTAGAGTTATTCATCCGAACACCTTTGATGTCGATCACAATATTCTTATTCTGCATAGTTGTGAGAATCGGTATTTTGTAAAACGTAGGAGCGGGGTATTTACTCGAGCCGGGAAGCCGTGACATAGCATTTTCAATGATCGTACTTCCATCTTCAAGTGCAATTACCAAATCATCGATCGAGCCTTCCAATTTTGAATTAATAGTATTGATATCATTCAAAATAGCCAGTTCTTTTTGCGTTAGTTTTCTATCGAGGTCTTCTCCCAATGATTTAATCACACCCTGTAAATAAGCGGTATAATTCACTAAGTTGAGATACAGTGTCCGCTGCTGGTCGGAGAGCATATTATCAGCCCTGTCCAAAGCACTGTTAACGGTATTATCGAGCGCTTTTGCGCCAACAATGAGTGTTCCCACGGTTTGCGAATACAATGCACAAGAGAGAAAAAATGTGCACGTTAAAATAATAGTCTTTTTCATAATATAGTTTTTGTTAGTTGTTTACTCAGGGATAAAAGTATTTGGTGCGCAACACTCTGTCAATCGTATTTCTCCCGGCGGGCTAAGGTATTTTCCCCCGATGGTTCAAGGGAACTTATCATATTAACCGGCTTGAAATGCAAACGAAAAGTGTTTTCCGGAGGAATTTTAACTGGATAGAAGCTTAAGTCGCTCTTCAACTGGTATCAGGCAATACTGGAGATTTGTTATGAGATCTGCTATTCGATGTCAGATTGTTTTATAGAAGCAGATCTCTCATTCCACAGCGGACCAAATCTTTGCATTCTTCGGGCACTTTGCGGTAATATAGTTTGATTGATTCGGAGTAGAAAAGCAGGACGTCCATTCTATTTTTTCTAAATTTGAATTTATACTTCAAAAGGTTTTTTATGAGTACTTCTCCTACACACGACGCGCGAATGGCCAAATTGACATTTGCTTCCGTTTATCCGCTTTATGTTACGAAGGTTGAAAAGAAAGGCCGCTCCGTTCAGGAATTGCAGGAAGTGATTGAGTGGCTCACCGGGTTTGATGTTGCTAAACAGCAAAAGCTTATCGACGAAAAGGTAACGTTCGAAGAATTCTTTGAACAGGCAAAGCTGAACCCGAACGCGGAGCTGATCACGGGAATGATTTGCGGTTACCGGATCGAGGAGATTGAAAATCAACTTACAAAGAAGGCTCGCTATTTAGACAAACTGGTTGATGAACTCGCTAAGGGGCGGAAGATGGAGAAGATTTTGAGAAGTTGAAAGACTACATTTATTTAATAGTGGAAGTAGGAAGAGCGCGAAGTTTTGGTGAGTTCGAATTGGATTCTTCGTGGTTGAAAGACATAAATAAAACTACTACAAAGGTGGGAGCGAAGCAGTTTCCTCCCGCTTTCACACATAATTCTATACCATGTTTTTCAATCGTGCTTCTTCAATCATTTTGAAATATCGATCAAGCTTTCTGTCGCGATTATGCAAATGCT